>NZ_JIAK01000007.1 GCF_000620765.1 Desulfovermiculus halophilus DSM 18834 | reverse complement strand
CCATCCGGAGACGATGGCTTGAAGCAGAGGCCACCTTTACCCCTCACTCACTTTGTATACGGATGATGCTACCAAAAACCTGAATTCCATCGAATTCAATATCCTCGGACTTGACCATCCATCGACAAAGTGAGTGAGGGGACTATCCGGTATTAGCCCCGCTTTCGCAGGGTTATCCCAGATCTCCGGGTAGGTTATCCACGCGTTACTCACCCGTCCGCCGCTGTACTCTCACGCCGAAGCATGATTTCTCGCTCGACTTGCATGTGTTAGGCACGCCGCCAGCGTTCATTCTGAGCCAGGATCAAACTCTCATGTTAAAAACGCGAATTCCTTCCGGCCATTTAGCCTTCAGGATTGCTGGCTATTCTCTATCACCCAACTCACTATTTAATTGTCAAAGACCTTGCGTCCAGAAGACGTAAAGCCTATCTGAACTCTCTTTTCCTGTCAATATCCTTTCAACCCTTGGCTTGAAAAAATACTGACCGCTCGACTTAAACTGACCGCTCTCGCGCTCAGCTCCATCCAAAACCCTGGAAAAGATCGGCTGTCCCGACTGAGGCGTTCCCCGTCGGCGCAAGGAGAGGTTTTACGGAAACAGCCCTTCCTTGTCAACGACAAATTTTTATTTCTTTCTAAAAATTGTTTTGTCCTGTAAAATCAGTAAGATAAAAATGGTCTGCTTAAAGAGCCGGGTATGGTTCGAACGAAAGACACGGCTGCCCTCAACCGATGTCCAATTTTTCCACCCTTCAGGGCTGGCCCTGGGCACGGGCACCCGCCGTCCTCACCTTTCCGCCAGGCTGTCGATGTGCAGTGCCAGGCCAATGGGCTCTTCGTCATAGGAAGTGGAATATCGTGCGTAAGAGCTTGCCGTCTCTAATGAGCGGCATCCAGGAGCAGATTGTCTCTGTGTACCGCCTCTCTGTGCCTGATCCGGGTGTTTAGAATCGCGTCTATATCCGAGCTTTTGCACCCACAGATCTTGGTCAGCTCTTCGGAGCTGAAGTTGCACAGTCCAAGCCCCAGCTCCCGGCCGTTGGGGTCTACAATGCGGATCAGATCCCCTGGCTCGAAGCAGCCCTGGACAGCCTGGACCCCGATGGGCAACAGGCTTTTCCCCCCCATGATCAGGGCATCCCTGGCCCCGGCATCCACGATCACCTCGCCCAACGGATCCAGATTGTAGGCCAGCCAATACTTGCGCCTGGGAATGGCCCGCTCTTCAGGCATGACCCAGGTTCCCAGCTCGTGTCCGGCAAAGACCTTTTCCAATACAAACGGCACCTTTCCGGACACTATCAGGGTGGGCACCCCAAGCTGTGAGGCCCGCCTGGCCGAGAGGAGCTTGCTGTGCATGCCTCCGGATCCTGAGTTGGTCGAGCCCTGACACGTGGCCCGAATGTCAACGTCCTTAATGTCCTGAATGCACGCATACTTCTCTGCATCGGCATCCAGCTCCGGGTTCCCGGAGTAGACCCCGTCGGCTGTGGTCAAGCTAATGAACAGATCCGCCTTGACCACGTTCAAAAGCAGGCTGGCCAGGAGATCGTTGTCTCCGAACTTGAGCTCCCGGACCACCACGGTGTCGTTTTCGTTGACCACCGGAATGACACCGCTTTCCAGCAAGGTGGCAAAGGTATTCCTGGCGTTGAGAAAACGATGCCTGCTGCGCAGATCGTCCCGGGTGAGCAGTATCTGGGCCGTGACCTTGTTGTAGCGCTCAAAGGCCTCGTCGTAGCTGTGCATCAGACGGCTCTGCCCGACTGCCGCAGCTGCCTGCTTTTCCGGAAGGGACAATTGCTCTCCGGCAGTGAACAAAAACCCACGCCCCGCGGCAACAGCTCCAGAAGAAACCAGGATGACGTCCCGGCCCTGATCGTGCAAGGCGGCGATCTGGTCTGCCAGACGATTGACCACCCGCAGATCCAGTCCCTGCTCCGAGGTGAGCACTGCACTGCCCACCTTGATGACCACCAGTCTGGCCGATTCCAGGACCTGATCTCTCCACCTGATCCAATCCAGGGTTGAATCTCCAACCGCCATCATCGGCTCCTTTGCCTACCAATATGAGCTGCAAATCAGTTCATTTACACTTGAGGGCAAACGCCCAAAGCACCCAGTCTAGCCCACAAAGCCTGAACCAATTCGTCCAGGCCATCTCCGGTCAGGGAGGACAGGAAGTAAATCTCCCGCCCCTCCCGCGAGGCCCGGGACTGCAGGGCCTGAAGCTGCTCGGGGGGCAAAAGATCGATCTTGCTCGCGACCCAGACCTGCGGTTTGCCCGCCAATTCCGGATCGTATTGCTCCAGCTCGGCATTGATCAAGGCATATCCGGCCCAGGGATCCTCCATGTCCATATCCTCGACACTGAGCATATGGACCAGCAGCTGGGTCCGCTGGACATGCTTTAAAAACCTGTCCCCCAGTCCCTGCCCCTGATGGGCGCCTTCTATCAGTCCCGGAATATCGGCCACCACCATCTGTTGTCCCAGGTCATTGGTAATCACCCCCAGCTGGGGAACAAGGGTGGTGAAGGGGTAGGCGGCAATCTTGGGCCTGGCCGCAGAGATCGCGGAAATCAGGGTTGACTTGCCGGCATTGGGCAGACCGATAAGCCCTACATCAGCCAAAAGCTTGAGCTCCAGCCGCAGCCGCTTTTCTTCGCTCTCTTCTCCGGGTTGGGCAAAGCGGGGCGTGCGCATGGTCGATGACTTGAAATGGGTATTTCCCTTGCCTCCCCGGCCTCCCCAGGCCGCTACATATTCCTCGCCCGGGTTGAGCAGATCACAGAGGGTTTCTTCCCGGCCGTTTTCCCCCAGCAGCTTGACCACCGTGCCCGGAGGGACCTCGATAACCATATCCTGTCCGGCCCGGCCGCATTTGTCCCGTCCCTGTCCCGGCTGGCCGTTTTCTGCGGCGTACATTCGCTTCAGGCGCAGATCGTACAAGGTAAGCTTGGTGGATGAAGCTCGGATCAAAACGTTTCCGCCCCGTCCGCCGTCTCCTCCGTCCGGACCTCCCTTGGGGACGTACTTCTCCCTGCGGAACGACACACAGCCGTTCCCGCCCTTGCCGGATCGAATGGTGATCACGGCTTCATCGATAAAACGCATTCCGCTCCCCACTTAACTCTACAGCGACATTTTCCTGAACTCACAGTGTCCTTGGTCGAAGCCGGGGATTGGTCCGTGGCTTTTCGATTTCCGGCCGGTAACGTTTCCTGGCGAAGTGGAGGATAAGCGGTCGGTCCTCACAAATTCAAAAGCCCCCAAACAGACTGGTAAACGCGGTCATAATGCAGTGAGGGCCGACCGCCCGGAACGAGCCGTGGATACGTCGGCCAAAATCGTGGCCACGGGCCAATCTCCGGCAAGGCCATATCAAAGTGTCGCTGCCGTGTTAAGAAAACGAAAAAAAAGGCAGAAGACTGCCTGCCTCCTGCCCTTTCCGTCTTCTTGGTCCGATGGCAATCTATTCCGCAGGGACCACATTGATCCTGGTTTTCTGCTTCCGCTTGCGGGTGTACTTCTCGAACTGCACGTATCCGTCGATCTTGGAAAAAATTGTGTAGTCTTTGCCCAACCCGACATTTTCCCCGGGATGGATCTTGGTCCCCAATTGGCGGACCAGGATATTGCCGGCCCTGACCTGTTCTCCACCGAAGCGTTTCACACCGCGCCTTTGGCCTATACTGTCCCGTCCGTTGCGGGAACTTCCTCCGGCTTTTTTGTGTGCCATACTCTCCTCCGTCCTAGACTTCTATGGCCTTGACCCTGAGCACAGTATACGGCTGCCTGTGCCCGGCCTTGCGCCGGTAGTCCTTGCGTTTCTTGTGCTTGAATATAACCACCTTTCGGTCCCGAGCCTGGTCTAAGACCTCACAGGTCACCTTGGCCTGGACAAGGGGATTTCCTACCTTCACACCCTGATCGGAATTGACAAATAATACCTGATCCAGGACCACCTCCGAGCCGACATCGGCCGGAAGCTTTTCCACCTCAATGGTCTGTCCTTCCTGGACCTTGTATTGTTTGCCTCCTGTATTCACTATCGCATACATAGGCCACCTCCGCAAAAAGTAAAATACGCCTTTTATCCCCTATCCAGGGCAAAAGTCAAGAGTTTTCTTCATCCATCCGCCACAGCCAGGACAAGACCGTCCACCCGCACGGCTCCTGCCCGCCGCAAGGCCTGTGCGCACTCAGCCAGAGTGGTTCCGGTGGTGCTCACATCGTCCACCACAAGGACATGCCGTCCCCCGACCTGGGCAGGATCGGCCCGAAAGGCCCCGCGGAGGTTGGCCACCCGCTCCTTGCGCTCAAGTCCGCTTTGGGCCTTTGTTTGGCGGACCCTGAGCAGGGCATCGGGCCGCAGAGGAGCAACCCCTCCCCGGCTCAACCCCCGGGCCAGCTCCAAACTCTGGTTGAATCCCCGCTCCCTGAGCCGGACCGGGTGCAGAGGGACGGGCAGGATACAATCCGGGCTTGGCGCATCCTGAAAATGGAAGCCATACGCCCGCCCGAGCAGAATGCGCAGGGTCCTGCGCCGTTCAAAGCGGGCATGAAACTTAAAATCCAGGATCATCTCCCGCAACGCACCGGAATACTGCTTTAAAAAGCCGAACGCGTCCCAGCCCGGAACGGCCTGCCTGCACCCGGCGCACAGATAGGGAGCGGACTCCTCCATGGCGTACAGTCGGCCGCACCTGGGGCAGAACCCTCCTGGCCTGGGCTGCAGCTCCAGATCGCATTCCGGGCACAGGCCGTCGGCGCATTGAGTTCTCAAGATGGGTCTGGCGCAGTTCAGACAGCGCCTGGTCTCCATCGCCCGTCCCCAAACACTGCGCAGCTGATCCCGCATCCGCTCCCGGCTTAGAAAAATGCCCCCTCCCGGAAAAAGGGATTGTACTGTTTTTCACTCTCCACCGTGGTCTGAGGGCCGTGTCCGGGATAGATGACGGTCTCCCCCGGAAGGGTGAACACCTTTTCCCTCACCCCTTGGAGCAGGGTTTCCAGGCTTCCGCCGGGAAAATCGGTCCGCCCGATGGAGCCCTGGAAAATGAGGTCCCCGACGAACAAGACCTTGCTGTCTGCAAAATACAGGGACATGCTCCCCGGGGTATGCCCGGGGGTATGCATGACCACGCATCTGTCTCCAACGAACTCGTGCTCTCCGGGCTCCAGGGGTTGATATTCAAAGGACGGGACCTTGGGAAAGCCCATCATTCCACCGCCGCCTTCCTGAGCCTTGAGCAGGAAGTCGTCGTCCTTGGGGCCGTATATGGGTGCCTTGGTGGCTTCCTGCAGGGCGGTGTTGCCCAGGATATGGTCGAAATGGAAGTGGGTATTGACGATGGCCTCCAGGCTCAGGCCTCTGGAGCTTAAAAATCCGACCACATCCGTTGGATCTCCCCCCGGATCGATGGCCAGGGCTTTGGATCCGTTGACTGCCACAAAGCAATTGGTTTGCAGCGGTCCCAATGGGAAGGCATGCACATCTATCATTCAAAATCCTCCAAAAGCAGTTCGCTCAGCGGTTTCCTCCGGGAGGCTCCCTCTTGGGCCGGATGTCCCAGGGCCACCACTGCCATGAGTTCATAGGGTCCGGAAGACAGGTCAAGCTCCTGGAGCACCTGCTCTTCCTGATTTAGAATCTCGCCCAGCCAGACACCGCCCAGCCCTTGGGCATGGAGGGCCAGAAGCATATTCTGTATGCAGGCTCCCACACTCTGATGATCCTTGGTTGCACTGTACATGACCTTTGTATCAGCCACAACCACGACAAGGACCTGGGCATCGGTGATGATCCTGCCGTACTTGGTGTGCCGGGCCAGCGCAGCCTGCCTGGGATCGCCGGCCCTGACAACCAGGAACCGCCACGGCTGGTTGTTCAGCCCGCTGGGTGCCCAGCGTCCGGCCTCCAGAATGCTCCGGATCTGATCTCCAGACACTGGTGCCGGTGTAAACCGGCGAATGCTCCGGCGTTCGGATATAGCCTGCAGGACAGGATTGTTCTCCATCGCCTCACCTCCTAAACAGAATTATGGCTCTTCGACACAGAAAGTGGAATTGCATACCTAAGAGTTTGCCGTCTCTTCTGTGTGCCGTAAGCGGCAGGCCCGCACATTTTCTTGGTCCCGCCACCCGGCACTCACGTGTATGATAAGCTTTAGTCACACAGAAAGCAGTGATCCGCACGTGAGTAGCCGGGAGGGGGCAGGGATCCCCCTTTGGCGGGGCTTAGAAAATACCGGGCCGAAAGTGGGCACACAGAAGAGATGGCAAACTCCAAAAATCCACAGGCTACGCCAAAGAACCAGAATTATGAACCCAACAGACTACGGAGATTCGGCCTGGTGATCAAGCAAAAAACAGGAGGTGGACACCCAGAACAGATGGCAAAGGGCAAAAATTCACAGGCTGGGTCCAAAAACCGGTTGTTCCGTCACTCTTGCACAACCGAACCGGGTCAATTACAAATCGTTCATTCCCAAATCTTTTCCCAAGGAGTCCGCGCCTTCATGCCGACACTGCGTCCGGAACACCTGATCAGGGAAGAAGACCGGCTTCAGAGCTTCCTCCGGCCGATCCTGTCCTTTTCCTCCGCCAGCCTGTATTTCCCCCCTCAATCAGGACATCGACATCCACCATCTTCTGACCAGGAGAGCGCGACCCTGGACAGGGACGTCCTGCTCATTCCCCTGCTCCATGCAGAAAGGCGCATGGGCATGCTCCGGATAACCGGGGTCTCACCGAGCGAGGCCCGGCCCCTGCTGACGATTTTGCCCCATCTGCTCACTCCCTGCCTGCAGACCTTGGAGCTGGAGCTCCGGCTCAGTTCCGATCCCCTCACCGGGGTCCTGCGCCAGGAAACCCTTATCCAGGGCATATGCCGGCAGATCCAGGAAATGGCCGGCTTTCTCCAGCCCGGGCTCGGATCAGTGGAAGACCCGGGCCGACGTCCAGATTTCGGCCTCTTGATCGTAGATATTCAAAATATGTCCGGCCTGAACCGCAACGGGGGCTACGCCTTCGGGGACAGCATCCTCCAAAAGGCGGCCCAGGCCATACACGAGGCAGCCGGCGCGCAGAGTCTGGTCTCCAGGCTCCCGGAAGATTCGTTCGGCGTGCTTTTGCCCGGTGTCGGTCCCCAGCGCCTGAAAGCCCGGGCTGAGCAGATAGCTCAGGCCGTTCGGGATCTGCGTTTTGCCCACCCCGTAAGCAAGGCCCAGCTTCAAATCGAGATCAGCATGGGCGGCGCCTGCTTTCCCCAGGACCTCTCCGGTCAGGAGCTGCGGGCGGACGCCGAAGAGCAGGCCAGACACCTACTGGACCTGGCCCGCAAAGGACAGCAACGGGCCCTGGATCTGGAACGCAAGGATTGCGTCATTCCGGCGGACATCCTCAACAGCTGCGGCCGGATCACAGACCTGGTTTCGTCCTCCCGGGTGCGCATAGACCTGGGCTCAGAGCACCGGGCCAGAACAGGCCTGCATTTTCAACTCCAGTCCCCTGGGGCGGAAGACACCCCGGGACAGCGAACCGAATTCCGCCTGATTCAGGTGGAGGATTCTTCCAGCCTGGCCGAGATGATTCTTCCCGCAGCCGCGGAAGGATCGGTGCATCCCGGAGACAGGGTGGAGATGATCGACAAGCTGGACCGATACGCCTTGCAGAGCGAGGAAGGCCAGGCCCGGCCTCTCCCCGAAAGCCAGGTGCAGCTTATATCCAATCTGGACGAGTTCTTCTCTCGTTTTGCCGTTGCCCGCACCCAGATTTCCGCCTTCACCCTGAACCTGATCAGCACTCCCCCTTCCCGGCTCTGGGATGTTGTCCATTCCCTGCTCTCATCTCTTTACGCCCTTCCTTCTTCCGGCCTGATCGCCAGATACGGGCTGAACACCCTGATCCTGTATCTTCCCGAACAAGGCCCCCAGGAAACCTCAGACGCCCTGGGGGATATCCTGGCCGCTCTGCCGGAGGGAGTACGATCCGAAACAGCTGCCGGCATTGGGTACTATCCCTGCCTGGATGCCACCCGGGGCGAAATCCTGGACCTGGCCAAGCAGGCCCTGGAGCACGCCCTGCTCTTGACCACCCCGCGCGTGGCTGTTTTCGACACCACCACCGTGACCCTGCAGGGAGATCGGGCTTTCGCCCGCAATGAGCTGCGCCAGGCCATGGACGCCTACAACCGGGCCCTTCTTTTGAACCAGGACAATCTCTTGGCCCGCAACTCTTTGGCCATCTGCCTGGCCCGGGTCGGAGAGTTCAATGCGGCCTGCATCGAGTTCCGGCGCATCCTGGACCTGCACCCGGACAGCTACATGGCTGAATACAATTACGGATATGTATGCCTCAGGCTTCAAGAAAGGGAGGAGGCCAGGGCCTGTTTTCAGCGCTGTCTGGACCTCATGCCCGGCCACAGCTACTCCCTCCTGCGTCTGGGGCAGATGGCGGAAGAGGACGGAAACCTGGAGCAGGCCGCAGAGTATTGCCGTCAGGCCGCTGAAGCAGCCCCGAATCTGGGGGCCGCCCATCGGGTTCTGGGCCGCCTGGCCTGGAAGGCCGGAAACAGTGACCGGGCCCGGAGCTGCCTGCATCAGGCCTTGGTGGCTGCGCCCCAGGATCCGGAGGCATTGCGCCTTCTGGCCCGCCTGACCCTGGAGCAGGGAGACGACCCGGAAGTGGCCGAGAGCCTGATCCGCAGGAGCCTTGGGGTTCAGCCGGGCAATCATGAGGCATTGACGTTGTTGGAATGGGCGCTGGGGGAGAGAGATGAGTAAAGCGGTCAGGGTTGTGGGATTGTGTGGTGATCGTTATCTGTTATCAGTTATCAGTTACTGGTTTTATTTATCGCTCCCACGCTCTGCGTGGGAGATTTTTTTGACCGCTCCTGCGGTCTCTGGGTGGACGCGGAGCGTCCGAGGGGAGAAGAGGGCAACCACTCAGGGTTGCCCCTACCCGGAGGGCCAGAGGAACATTATAACTCCAAATATTTCGAAGAGTTGTCGAACAACCAGGACTCTCAGTGTAGGGGCAGTGCTGCGCGTCCTCGCGCAATGCCTGCCCTCTTTTTAGAGTTCCCACGCTCTGCGTGGGAACTCTTTTGACCGCTCCTGCGGTCTCAGAAATCCCGGCATCCCAGCATTTCATTAATCACTCAGCACAATGCTGTACGCCCGGTCCCAATCCAGATATTCTCTGGCTGCGGCCTGGATCTCCTCCATTTTCGTCCCCCGGCTCTGGGTGAGCATGGACTGAAAGTAGTCCAATCCCAGGTCGTAGATCAAAAGATCCGCGGCTTCCCCGCACCTCCCTCCCAGGGCCTGCCGCTCCCGGTAATACTCAACCTCCAGAAGCCGCTGAGCCCGGATCAGATCCCGGTCGGTCAACTGCCCCTCCTGGACCATGTCCACCACCTGGGCGAATCCTTCCTTGGCCGGCTCCACCCCGCCCGGGGTCGTTCCGATATAAAAGGCCAAAAACCCCACCTGGGGGATGCGCCAGAGCATGGGGGCCACGGTGTATCCCAGCCCCCGTCTGTCCCGGAGCTCGCGGAATAAAATGCCGTTCTGCCCGGCCAGGATCTTTTTCAGCAGCGATATCGCGGCGTTCGAGGCATGGGCCAGGCCGGGGATGGGAAAGACCACCAAGAGGTGGGCCTGCTGGCGGTCGTTCAGGGGCAGATGCAGGGTGCGCTGCTCGTTCCATCTCGGAGCCGGGACCTTCCACGCCTGCCAATCGGCCTGCGCCTGCCCCGGCAATGTGGCCGCCCACTCTTCAAACTGTTTTGGATCGCAATCTCCGCACACACTGAGCACCCAGGGACACTCCTTCTGCCTGGCCCAGAGCCTGGACAGACGGTCCGGGGTGTATCCCGACAGCTCATCGGAACGGCCCAGCATGTAATACCCCAGGAAATGGCCGGGGAACAGAAAAGGGAAGACCTCCCGGGACAATGTGCCCATGGGATGGTCGGTCATGGCCGCGATTTGGGCCTGCTGCTCGGCAACGGCCTTGGCCGTGTCCTCCGGTCCGAAGGCCGGCCGGGCCAGGATCTCGGATATCATCCCGGTCATGTCCCCGGTAAACCGGGATGGAAACTTGGAGGCCACGGCCAGCTGATCCCTGCCGGCGTGGGCATTAAGAGACGCGGCCCTGGACGAAAGAAAGGACTGGATGCGGGCCGCGTTCCAGGCCGCGGTCCCCCGCATCAGGGTCTTGGCCAGCAAAAAGCTCAGCCCCTGTTCCTGGGGGGAGATGAGCATGTCCCCGCCCAGAAAACTCAGGTCCAGAGCTGTATACGGCAGGGTCCGATCCACCTGGACCACCATTTTGCCCTGGGTGCCGACATCCACAATCCTGGGCTCTTCCCTGCCCGCTCTGCGCGTTCTCCTGCCGGACACCTCCGGTGCATTTCCGGATTCGCTGCCATGGACCATGGACAGGAAGTCAGCTTCCGTCAGCTCGGTCTGCTCAGGCAGGATACAGCAGGCCTGCAGGCGATCAGGCCGGAGAAAGCCCTGTATCGTTTCCTGCATATCCCGGGCACTTATCCGCTGCAGCTGATGGACATACCGTTCTTCGGCCTGAACCTGTCCGTCGAAAAACTGAAAATACCCCAGCTTGGAGCACAGCCCGGCCAGGGTCTCCTTGGTCTGCAGCAGCCCGTCCTCCAGGTTGAGCTTGGCCCGTTCCAGCTCCTCCGATGTAAACTCGGCCTGGGGCAAAGCTGCCAAATCCCGGACCCAGTGCTTCCAGAAATCGAGGACCTGGTCCGCCTCCATCTGGACCTGGACCAGAAGCATCCCGGCCCCTTCCAGCTGGATCGATTCCACCGAGATATCGTCCACCACCCCCAGCTCTTCCTTGTAGCGCATATACCAGCGCGAGGAGCGATGCCCGCCCAGTATATAGGACAGGACCTCCAGGGCCGGGGTCCACACAGAGTTCATCCCCGGGGTGAGAAACCCGATGCCCAGATAGGCCTTGTTCCAAGACGTGCGTTCAATGCACATTCCGGGAGCGTTGGCATTGCCCACGTCAACGTCCCCGGCCCGGGGCAGCACGGCCTGGGTGCCGAATCTGGTCCCGAACTGGTCCATGATCTGTTTGGAAAGAACCCGGGGCTGGAAATCGCCGCAGACCACCAGCAGCATGGCCTGGGGATGATACAGACGGTCCAGATAATCCCGGATATCCTGGGCTGCAAAGCCCTGGATGGTTTCCCTGTATCCGATCACGGGCCGCTGGTACGGGGTACCGGCCCAGACTCTCTGCTGCAAGAGCTCGAACATCCGCGCCCGCGGGTGGTCTTGATTGCGCTCCAGTTCAGAGAGAACAACCTGCTTTTCCGTCTCCAGCTCATCTTCCAGGATCTCGCCCTGGTTCAGGCCCAGATCGGCCAGGACCTCCAGCCCCAGGGCCCATTCGCTGCTGGGCACATCCACCATGTACACCGTGTGATCATAGCCGGTGGCCGCGTTCAGCGCTCCGCCCACATCCTCGATGCGCTGGGCCGCATTGGCCACCTCGGCCTCGCCCTTGAAGGCCATGTGCTCCAAAAGATGGCTGATCCCGGCCTCTTCGTCCCGTTCGTAGGCGGCTCCGGCATGAATATACAGCCGCATGGCGATCAATGGGAAGCGATGATCCTGCAGGGCCAGGACCTGCAGGCCGTTGGGCAGGGTGGCCAGGGTCGGGGTGAGCGGGTCGTCCGGGATGGGTTCTGTGGGTGGTGTCTGCGCTGACATTGACGGTCCTTGGTTGATGATTCCAGATTCAGGGAGTTTATCGTTTCCATGCTCCGCGTGGAAACGTCTACGACCGCTCATGCGGTCCCTGGTTTGGGCGCTAAGCGTCCGAGGAGTTTTCCGTGCGTCCGGTCATACCTATTTTGGTCCTGGTTCGCAAATCTGCGGGAAGGGCGCGGGCAGGAAAAAAGACTGGCACGAAGAATAAGCGTCCAGTATATCCGTTTGGTTGGGATTTTCGTTCTTCGGGATCGATATCGCTATCGGGATCGGTATCCATAAACTGAGGGGTCCTCCTGCACCGAATGACATATTCTTTCGATTTCGATAGCGATCCCGATTTCGATTTGGATTATCCCAGCCATCCGGCAGGATGCCATTCTTTTACTTATAGCTCCCGCGGTCTGTTTCTGGACGCCGGAGCGTCCAAAAGAGTTCCCACGCAGAGCGTGGGAACGATAAAAAGTGGACAGCGGTTGAGGGCAACCGCGTCCTACTTATGAAATGCACCCGGTATGTTCATGCAAACAGAACCGGGGCTATCATCCATTTTGACCAGAGATTCTTCGCTCGCAGACTCGCTCAGAATGACAAAGATATCGAGGCAGCGATAGGTATGCCATCCTCAGTGGAAAGCACAGCCGGGCCAATCACCATCTTCGAATCCGCGGCCTCACGATCAGAAGGATGGCGACCCGCCGGAGGAGGGTTCTGATGATCCCCTCTTGTCGTTCTGCCCCTCTTGTCGTTCTGCCCTTCTTGTCATTCTGAAGGAGCGCAGCGACTGAAGAATCCCTCAGGCCCCATTTCGCCCCCTGCCTGGCTTCTAACCACCCGACTGACAATCAGTGTCAACAAAACGACCATCAATTGACACATTTTGTCACAACAGTCATCGTGCTGCGCCCCTATCAGCCTGACATCACTAATGAAAAACAAACGGCACAGTCATTGCTACTCAAAAAGAAAAGGACAACACTTTTTCAACCCATCACACTTGAGGAGGAATTCGTATGCAACTACCAGAACGCAAAGACCAGGGCTTCACCCTTGTTGAACTGTTGATCGTGGTGGCTATTATCGGGATTTTGGCGGCTATTGCTATCCCGCAGTTCAGCAAATACAGGGCGAATGCCTATAATTCTGCTGCGCAAAGCGATCTTCGAAACTTAGTAACCTCATTAGAGTCTGAATTTGCATCCAACGGGACTTACCCAGAATCAAGTGGTAATGCAACAAATACAGTATCTGATTATGAAGTTTCTGAAGGGGTCCGAGCATACTTTCAAACAGTTAATTCTGGAGATGGATACGAGATCTGCACATCTCATAAGAATGGGAATAAGGCGTACTACCTGAACTCTACTATTTCAAGAATGCAAGAAAGTAATGATATTACTCATTGTGTAGACAGTGATCCCGACCCTACAAATTTTAACCAATAAAAAGAAGGCGATGCATTACTTTTGGGCATAAAATGCATCGCCTTCTTTTTTTAAACCTTAACAAAAACATTTGCTGTGTGCACAGACTTCATCCACTGACATTTTTGTCACTGCCTATTCCTTCTCTGCTCCTAATGGTATTCAAGCCCTTCAACACTTTGCCTCTGCAGTTCAGTTCTTTCTTCTCCACCAAGAATATCATCAAAGCCAAAATCTTGGCAAAATGCAGGCTTTGACCTTGGGCGGAACATTAGTTTTGGTTCGTGAAGCGATCTTTTAACTGCATTGCTGCCAGTCACTGTAGAGTACAATCAAGTTCTGACCAAAACTGATCACTATAAGACAACCCATCCACAATACTTATCAAACTCCCTACAACACCCACGATGCTTGCATTTTCTCCAAATATTTCCATGGCTTTATACTACAGCGGAGCTAAGGTCTAACCCTGCCGGGGTGCTCCAGGTCTTGCAGGAAAAGGGCTTTGAGATCGGCTGGCTCGGTGGAACCATATTTGCCAAGCCCCGGCCACCCTGCTCGGCCTGGATTGCCCAGCGCATCCAGGGCGCGAGCGACTTGTTTCCCCACGATATTTTGGGTCTCGGTCTTTGACCGGTCCAGCTCAAAGCCCCAAAGCGTATGCTTGAATCACTTCCCTAATACAGCTCGGCCTGAACCGGCAGAATCAGCTCCTCCCGCTGACAATTCTTGTCACCACCCTGTACACCCCATTTCATGCCACTGACTCCAGCTCTAATGGCTTGGCATATCTTTTTTATCGTTCCCACGCTCTGCGTGGGAACTCTTTTGGACGCTCCGGCGTCCAGAAAGAGACCGCAGGAGCGGTCAGGAAAGCTCCCACGCAGAGCATGGGAGCGATAAGAAGAGAAAGAGGGCAGGCATTGCGCGAGGACGCGCAGCACTGCCCCTACACTGAGGATCGGGGTTTGATCGCCAAATTCACGAAACATCGCAAATTGTGGCTATTCCAGGTCCCTCAGGGCAACCACGCGCAGACGCGTGGTCGCCCTCTTTTCTTCGTTGACTCATCTTGAGGGGCAGAATATTATAGCTATAACAATCCACATATGGGAGCAATAGTATGAAAACCGTACAGATGACCCTTGACGAAGAGCTTGTTCAAGCAGTGGATCGTATTTCAAAAGAGCTTCATACAACCCGTTCCGCCTTTGCCCGTCAGGCCCTGCGAGATGCCCTGGTCCGGTATGAAGAACAACGTCTGGAGGAAAAGCACCGCCAAGGTTACCTCCGCCATCCTGTCCAAACAGATGAATTCTCGGACTGGGAAGCAGAACAAGCCTGGGGTGATGAATGAAACGTGGAGAGGTTCGGTGGTATACATTCTATCGACCGGACAAAAAAAGACCGGTGCTCATTCTAACCCGAAGCTCTGTCATTGAATATCTGGGAGAAGTAACCATCGCTCCTATTACCAGTACCGTCAGGGATATTCCGTCTGAGGTGTTCTTATCCAAAGAAGAGGGCATGCCCAAAGAATGCGCAGTGAACTGTGATCATTTGCAGACAGTTGCCAAGGCTCAAATCGGTTCCCTCATTACCACCCTTCCGACCGACAAGCTGACTGCTGTAAGCCAGGCTGTCCGCTTCGCCCTGAACATATAAAGTTCGGCATCCACCGCACATGCTCTGGTATGATACTATTACTTTATTTCAATTTGATACCCAAAAACACTCCATGCAAACGTGTGGAGCAGGGGAGTACATGAGATATGCCAACCTTTTGGGCCGAGCCGGCTGAGCGCTTCAACCTGCAGATCGTGTACGCCTTTGGCAGCCGGGCCGGGGATCTGATTCCCCTGGAGAGGGAACGCATAGCCCTGATCATGGACTCTGAACTCTAGCTTGCTGTGAATAACGTGCCATTCTGTATGGTTATTCGCCCCTACTACCTCCTTGCCTGGATCTTGCTTTCTTCGTTCCAAGAATTTCTCCCGTAAAATCGATCACTGCAGGTTATGGTATCCGGACATAGTCGTGCTCAGCCAGTTTCTTATCAAAACTGTACGTGACAGTGCTTCCCCTGGCACGGTTTGAAATGACAGTCACATAATCCGCAAAGTCTGCCGGACCTCGTCGAAAGGCTGTCAGTGATGACCTGGCTATATCTTCCGCTTCAACCTGCAGTTCACTGATGGCCATAATCTGTTCCAGCACCTGTATAACCAATTTTTTTTCATACCCATAGGCACCGCGAAGAACCCAGACCAGCTCGCAAAGAACAACCAAGCTCACAAGACCGGGATCGTCTTTTGTGCAGCATGTTTCAATAATCCGGCCAGCTCTGGCCGCCTGATCAGGATCATCCTGGGTCAGATACCTAACCAGCACATTGGTGTCCAGACCAATCATAAGTTTTGGGCTCCCTGCTGGACAGCCTTGTCCATCTCCTCCAGGGGAACAGGTTGTGAGGGCTTGGGCAGCATGCCCTTCAAGCTGGTCACTGGTACGTTTGTGACCACCAGGCGTGCACAATGCTCATCATCAACAATGAATTCCACCCTGTCCCCTGCAGACAGCTTGAGCTTCTCCCGCAGGGCCTTGGGCAATGTAATCTGCCCCTTGCTGGTCAGAGTTGCATGCATAACGTCCTCCTGAAATGATCAATCTCCTTACCTCAAGGTAAGGAGAATTAAATCTCCAGTCAAGTCTTTAGATACAAATGGGTGCGAGATGACCAATACCTTATGGTCCTTGCCATTACCTGGCAGACTTCATACAATCACAAGTATGTCTTCAACATCACCCAAGATCTCCCTGGCCTTAAGCTACGGCGGAGCCAAGGGTCTGGCCCACGTCGGGGTGCTCCAGGTCCTGCAGGAAAAGGGCTTTGAGATCGGCCGGATCGCCGGGACCAGTGCAGGAGCCATTGTCGGGGCCATGTTTGCCGAGACCATGGATGCCAAGGTCCTGGATCAGCGCTTCCGGGAGCTCATCTCCAGCGATACCTTCCAGGGATCGGCCTTTTCCAACTTCATGCACCAGGGCAGCCGGGAGTCCAGCTTCTGGGACCAGATCACCTGCCGCATCCGGGACACCCTGGCCCTGTACATGGCCCAGAGCAGGATGTCCCTCCTCTCCTCGGACCGTTTCATCCAGTGCCTGGAAATGCTCATCCATATCCATGACTTCCAGTACTGCCGGCTGCCCTTTGTGGCCGTGGCCACGGACATCACCACCGGACAGGACATGCCCCTGTGCGCCGGGAGCCTGATTCAGGCCGTCCTGGCCAGCTCCTCGATTCCCGGTTTTCTGCCCCCGGTGGAAATGGACGGTGCCCTGGTCAGCGACGGAGCCATCTGCTGCCCTGTCCCGGTCAAGTACGCCCACGACCTGGAGGAGAACGTCCTGGTGGCTGTGTCCGTTCCCCCCAGGATCAATCCTCACGAACCAATCCATAACGCCCTGGACATCATGATCCGGGCCGAAGAGATCAACCTCTCCTATTTATGCCGGGCCCAGGCGGCCAATGCCGACGTGGTTATTGAGCCGGAAACCAAGGACGTGGGCTGGAACGAGATGCACAGACTGGATGAGATGCTGGAATCCGGACGACAGGCGGCCCTGGAGGCCCTGCCCAGGATCCAGGAGGCGGTGGAGAATAGGCATCCCTGGTGGCGGCGGCTAAAGACCTGGCAGTAGAGGGCCAGGCACAGAGGGCGAATGATTATTCGCCCCTACACTCGAACCCCATAACCCGGGTAAAAGTGTAAGGACAGGCTGCTCGTTTGGTATCTTGGCCTGGGACCCCCAGATATCACACATCTGGCATCCATATCGCCAAGACCTGCCGATTGAGCGGCGCAAGTTTCTTGATCGCATAACCGCCGACTTTTTCCTGGAGGCCAAGCTTTGCGCACAGTTTGTAGGGGCGAATAATCATTCGCCCCTGCACTCGAACCCCATAACCCGGGTAAAAGTGTAAGGACAGGCTGCTCGTTTGGCATCTTGGCCTGGGACCCCCAGATATCACACATCTGGCATCCATATCGCCAGGACCTGCCGATTGAGCGGCGCAAGTTTCTTGATCGCATAACCGCCGACTTTTTTCCTGGAGGCCAAGCCCTGCGCACAGTTTGTAGGGGCGAATAATCATTCGCCCTCTTGTCCGGCCGGGATGGGACATGCCCTACAATCCAGCTATCCACAACCGCCGATCAATACGCCTGCCTGGCTATGACTATTCCCAGGCCGGTGCCTATTTTGTAACCGTTTGTGCTCATAACCGGGCATGTTTGTTCGGAAAAATTACGGCCGAGCGGATGAACAAAAACGCTCTTGGTCGTACCGCAGCCAACTGCTGGGAAGAGATTCCAGTTCACTATCCCCATGCAGCTTTGGATGCTTTCGTTATAATGCCCAATCATGTCCACGGCATTTTGTACATCAAAAGATCCGTGGTCGGATGTGAGCATGGTGATGGGAAGAATGCTGTACACCACAAACCACAACCAGCTGGGACGTCAAAGACTCTCGGCTCCATAATCCGGGGATTTAAAATCGGGGTGACCACATGGGCTCGTCGGCACACCGAACTCAAGACTCTTTGGCAGCGTGGGTTTTATGAACATATCATCCGCAATGATGACGACTTGAACATGATTCGGGAATACATCCTGACCAACCCACAGAACTGGACAAAGGACAAGCTACATCCTGTGTTCGGGGCATGACCATAGACACAGAGGGCGAATGATTATTCGCCCCTACACTCGAACCTCATAACCCGGGTAAAAGTGTAAGGACAGGCTGCTCGTTTGGCATCTTGGCCTGGGACCTCACGGATGTTGCACATCTGGCATCCATATCGCCAAAACCTGCCGATTGAGCGGCGCAAGTTTCTTGATCGCATAACCGCCGACTTCTTTCCTGGAGGCCAAGCCCTGCGCACAGTTTGTAGGGGCGAATAATCATTCGCCCTCTTGTTCCCCGAATTCGCCCCTCATCCCTCACTCTGCCTTTTGCCACTGCACCTTTATCTTTCTAGACCTGGGGCCGTCGAACTCGGTAAAGAAGATCCCCTGCCAGGTGCCCAGGACCAGCTTGCCCCGGTCCACGATCACCTGCTGCGCACAGCCCATCAGGCTGGATTTGATATGGGCGTCGCTGTTGCCCTCCATGTGCCGGTAATCCCCGTCCCTGGGCACCGCAGACCGCAAAAAGGTCAGCATATCCCGGACCACGCTGGGATCGGCCGCCTCATTGATGGTGATCCCTGCGGTTGTATGCGTACAGTACAGGGTGAGAACCCCATTCTCCCACCCGTTCTCTTTCACCGCTTCCCGGACCTGGCCGGTAATGTCGATAAATTCCTCTCGCTGTCCGCTTCGGACATAAATCTCTTGCATCCCGTCTTCCTCCCTGCTATTGTTGAAAATAGTCAGGATGACCCAGTTTCAAGCAATCCCGTTATGCTATGAAATCAGCCCCAAGCATGATCCGTGTCCCTGCCGCCCGTACACTGCCTCGCACCAGCGTACAGATCGTGTGTCCCGAGGTCGACCGTGTTCTCGTCTGTCCCTCAACCACCTGGGGAGAGAGCATCATGTCTGAACAGCTGTCTTTCACCAAAATCGAAAACGACCTCCGTCCCGCCTATCGCAATCGACTCAACACCGCGGAATCTCCGGAAGATATCAAAAAATTTTTCGTCTATACCGCCCGGGAGTTCTTACACCGCGCCCTGGAGGGAACCGCCGAGGATCCCGGCCGGTCCCAGGTGGAATACGAGGACGTCCATCTGACTCCAGAGTCCGATCCTCCCTATGCAGTAAGCGGCAAACTGGCCAGCCACCCCGGATACCTGGCCCTGCAGCACCGTTCTGACCTGACCATCATCCTCACCCGTCTGGCCCAGTCGGCCGCCAGGCGGTATGTGCATTTGGAACGAAACCCCGGCAAGAGTGAATCCAAGATCAGGGGCTGATCCCAGAATTACCCAAACCAGGAGTTTGCCCGCATGCCAAGCCAGGCCGAGCCGATCCAGGCTCAGATCAAGAGACTCGGGGAATGCAGAGCCAAATCCCCCCTGCCTTTTGGCCGTTTTATCCCAGAGAACAAAAGGCTGACCATGCATATCTCGGAAGAGATGCTGGAAGATGCCGATACCGAACCCAGTCACTACGAGCTGGAAGAAGCCGGACCCAGAGAACGGATCTACTTCGACCCCAGCAAAACCAAGTGCGCCATTGTCACCTGCGGGGGGCTGTGCCCAGGAATAAACGACGTGATCAGAGCCCTGGTCATGGAGGCCCACCACCAGTACGGGATCAGCACCACCCTGGGTATCCGCTACGGGCTGGAGGGGTTCATTCCTGAGTTCGGACACCCGGTCATGGAGCTCAGTCCGGACAGCGTGACCCGGATCCACGAGTTCGGGGGCACCATTTTGGGCTCCTCCCGCGGCCATCAGCCGGCCGATGCCATTGTGGACGCCCTGGAGCGGATGAACGTGAACGTGCTCTTCCTCATCGGCGGTGATGGGACCATGAAGGCCGCATCAGCCATTCAACAGGAGGTTGAGAAGCGAAACATCAAGCTTTCGGTGATCGGGGTGCCCAAGACCATAGACAACGACATCTACTTCGTCCCCAAGTCCTTCGGCTTCGACACCGCAGTGTCCAAGGCCACCGAGGCCATCCGCTGCGCGCACACCGAGGCCCAGGGCGCGCCGAACGGAATCGGCATGGTCAAGCTCATGGGCCGGGAGTCCGGCTTTATCGCCTCCGAGGCCACCCTGGCCCAGAGGGACGTCAACTTCGTGCTCATTCCGGAAGAATCCTTTGAGCTCGATCCCCCGAACGGATTTCTCCCCCGCCTGCAGGAGCGGATTGAAAAGCGAAAGCACGCCGTTATTGTGGTGGCTGAAGGGGCAGGACAGGATCTGTGCTGCTACGAGCGGGACGCCAAAGGCGAAGTCCTCACCGATGCCTCCGGAAATCCGGTCCTGGCCGATGTCTGTGCCATGCTCCAGGACAGGATCAAGTCCTTTTTCAAGGACCAGGGCATGCCCATCACCCTCAAGTTCATCGACCCCAGCTATATCATCCGATCCGTCCCGGCAAATTCCAGCGACAACGTCTATTGCGGCTTCCTGGGCCAGCACGCGGTCCACGCGGCCATGGCCGGAAAGACGAACATGGTGGTCACCAAGCTGCAGGATCGGTATGTCTACCTGCCGTTAGAGCTGGTGACCCAGAAACGGCGCAAGCTCAATGTGCACTCCAACTACTGGCGGGCGGTCCTGGAGTCCACAGGCCAGCCGGTACACCTGCAGAACGGACAATCCGCCTGACCCGTTGAACAGATCAGACCTGGGATGCGACAATGCCATCATATCTGCGAAATCCGGACATAACGATGGAGATCAAGGCCGACCTCCTGTACCTCCCGGCCATAGGTCACTTCTGCAAGGCAATTTTTTCCCGCCATCCCTGCCTGCAGGGCCGGGAGGACCAGCTGGCCTACAACCTGGAGCTCATTGTCTACGAAGCGTGCTCCAACGTCATCCGTCATGCCTACCCGAGCCACGAGGATGGGCTGCTCAAATTCAAACTGCTTTTCCAGGACACAAAGATTGTCCTGCAGGTCATAGATTTTGGCCCCGGGTTCGATCCTTCCAGCATCCCCACCCCGGACGTGACCAACCCCAAAGAGACCGGGATGGGTCTGTTCATCATCCGCAAGACAGTCGACATCCTGGATTACGGCTTCTCCGACCGGGAGGGTGGCAACGTGATGCACATGGAAAAACACCTCTAAATAAGAGGGCAGAGGTCAGACATCAGCGATCAGAGCTCTGCCCTCTGCTCTCTGACTTCTGTCCTCTGACGTCTGACGTCTGACCTCTATCTTCTGTCCTCTGCTATTTGCTCACCCCCAAGAGGGCGAATGATTATTCGCCCCTACACTCGATCCGTCGGGTCCAGGACGTAATCCCGTCAGGCATTCCGTCTTCCACCGATCACCCTTCCGGGGTGGAGGTCCCTCAGGGCCGCAATCCGACCACTGTCCACTGTTCTCTGCCTACTGAACTCTGACGTCTGATCTCTGACCTCTGTCTTCTGTCTTCTGTCCTCTGACGTCTGACGTCTGATCTCTGTCTTCTGTCTTCTGTCCCCTAAACCTGCCCCCATTCCCGGGCCAAAAGATACCTGTTCTTTTTGGCCCGGCACAAATCCATCTCCACCTGCAGACGCAGCTTCTCCTGCTGAGCAGCAAATATCTTCTGGGCAAAATACATTCCCTGCCCTGGATCTTCCGCACTGCGCAGGCTTTGGATCTTCTCTTCGCACTCGTCCTTCTCCCGGCCCAGACGCTCCATGGCGGCTTCCACCTCAGCCAGGTCCTGATCAGTCGACAATTCTCCGTCGCCGTTTGGGGCCATGACCGCTCTCCTCTTTTTTGTCCTCCCCGGCCAGGGACTTGGCTCTGGGCCGGGGCAGGTTTTTATACAGGGTCCAGAACTGCGGCCAGAGGCTGGTGAGCACGCCAGGGTTCTTGATGCTCACCTTGGCCCCGGCCAGGGCCATCAAGGCCAGTCCCAGACTCCAGCAGGCATTGGGCGCTGTCACTGCCAAATCTTCCCTCTGGCGCCCCCTGGCCGGGCGAATCCGCAATTCCTGATCCGTTATTTGCTCCGACTCCATTCCCAGGCTGGCGAGGATATGCGCGGCAAAATCCATGTCCTGTCCCGAGCTCAGGCCCAGGATGCTTTCCTGTCCACCGGCCAGGGCCAGGGCCAAAGCCAGGGGAATAAGCCGCGGACTCTGCCGGCAGCTCAACCGCAGATCAGCCTTTGGCATCCCCCCGCTTTTGCTTTCAATCCCTCCCTCCCGGACATCCACGTCCAGCCCGGCCTGAGAGCTGAGCTCCAGAAAGGCGTCCCGTTCCGGACCGGCCTGAGGGAATGTGCCGTGCAGCAGAACCCGCCCTCCGCAAAAGGCCGGCATGGCCAGAACATATCCGGCCAGCACAGGATCCAGGCCCACCTCCGGCTGTTGGGGCATGGTCAGCTCGCTCCCGGAAAAGATCAGTTCTTTGCCATCTTGCTCCCACACCGCCCCGAGCTGGGACCAGATGGGGATAAGGTGGTGTTTGCCCCTGAACTGCTCTAAATCTGCATTCAGCACCAGCCGAAACTCCCCGTTTGCACGAGCCCATACCGGAGCCAGGAGTAAAAGGGCCAGGACAAACTCATCCGGAGCTTCTTCCGGAACCCGGACTTTGGAAGGGACCTGTCCACTGGCCTCCACCCGGATGGGCACCCCGTCGCTGCCTGGGACCAGAAACACCTGACGGGCCCCGAATTCAGCCAGTACATCGGTGAGGAACCCCATGGACTCAGATTTGAGCCTCGCCCCTCCATTGAATCGGCAGACGGCTGGACTGGTCAGGCTCAGCCCCAGGAGGAGATAAAAGTTCAAGGGGTCCTGACCAACGAAAATCGAGGAGTGATCGAACTGCGGACAGACCGTTCCGGAGCTCGCACCCTCCTGATCCCAGCTCATTCCCGCCCCGGCTTGATTGCAGGCCTTGATCAGCTCTATGAGGTCATCGTTGAGCACAGCTCCGGGGATACGCACGTCCCGCCCCAGAACCGCGCCCATGATCAGCCACAGCCGGGTCTTCACAGTATCCACCGGTCCGGGCAGGTCAATATCCACAGCCTCCAGTCTGGGGTGCAGAGCCATGACCCAGTCTTCCCGTCGCTCAGCCTGCTCATAGGCCAAACTGTTCACCAGATTAAAGGTCCTGCGCAAAATGCGCTCGTTCAAACCATGTTCCTCAAGCCCCTGGCGCCACAGGCTCCACAGCTTTTTTTCCTTTTCCGGATCAACGTAGGATTTATCGTTTCCCTTTCGTTCCCTGGCATCTCGGGCCAGAAGCTGGGAGCGTTCAGCCAGGAGTTGAATTAATTTTTTATCTATACTATGCAGTCGGGAAGATCGGGATTGGAGAGTGTTCTGTCCACGCTTCATGCTCTGCGCTCCATTTGCGAATTGCCAGCCCTTGTTCCTTCTGGCCGGTGGTTGTGTGCACCGCGGCCTTGTCTACGGCACCAAACGACGTCAAACCATAAATCATGCCTCC
The DNA here is from genome assembly GCF_000620765.1 of Desulfovermiculus halophilus DSM 18834. Lineage (NCBI taxonomy): Bacteria > Pseudomonadati > Thermodesulfobacteriota > Desulfovibrionia > Desulfovibrionales > Desulfohalobiaceae > Desulfovermiculus > Desulfovermiculus halophilus. The sequence continues at coordinate 191,578 of NZ_JIAK01000007.1, read as the reverse complement.
CCGCCGGGCAAGGCATCTTTTTCGGTCGCCGAATCACATTTTTGCACCTTGACTTTTGTCTATTTTTTCACAATAAGAAGGGGCATCGTGCATGCGCCCTTATTCACAAGCCAGCTTCCCCAAGGACACATTCTCGACGAGCCTTGCATGCCACTACATGATCCCAGCCACCTGAACAGCATGAATCCGGCGTCCAATGTACATTTTTTTACTTTTGCCCCCCCTTTCGCTTGACAGGGGCAACCCCACTTGTTATTTTTTGCACAAGCACAGCGGCAAAAGGGCGGTCACGGCTTTCTCTCAATATTTAAAACCAGTTGCCGAATCGATCGAGGGGTTCTTAATCTGCACCGCAGCTTAAGATGTTTATAGATTGTTGTCTCTGCCGTAATGGCTTGCAACGTCAACAGAAAGGAGACGGTATATGGCTGAAATAGGACACGGCGGAAAAGAAATCAAAGAACGTATCTTGCAGCCGGCCGAAGCCCAAGACAAGATCAAGGGCTTAACCGAAATTCCTCTTCGCCGCCAGCTGGCCAATGAGGTGATCGGCATCTCGTATGGCTTTTTCAGCCCTCTGGAAGGGTTCATGAACAAGGCCGATGTTGACGCGGTGGTCAACAAGATGACCCTGGCCGACGGGACCATCTGGCCCATTCCGATCCTCTTTGACCTCCCGGACAAAGAAGTGGCCGATTATGGGGTGGCTCCGGGAAAAAGCGTTGTTTTGACCTACCAGGGCAATCCCATGGCCTTGTTCGAGATCGATGAGGTCTTTGAGTACGACAAGCAAGCCATGTGCAAGTCGATCTTTGGAACCGATGAGGCTAAGCATCCTGGATGCAAACGCATCTACGAGACCTCCGACAAGTTCGTGGGCGGCAAGATCACCCTGGTCAAGGAACCCACAATCAACGAGCCCTTCGGCCCCTATTTCCTTCCTCCGCTCAAGATGCGCCAAGTGTTCAAGGAAAAAGGCTGGAGCCGGACGGTTGCCCATCAGACCAGAAACGTCCCCCACACCGGACACGAATGGCTGATGAAGGGCGCCTTCTTCCAGACCTATGCCGACCTGCCCATCGAAAAGCCGGAAGTCGGAGTGGTGGTCAACGCAATTATTGGAGAAAAACGGGTCAAGGACTATATTGACGAAGCCATCATCCTTTGCCAGGATGAGCTGGAAAAATCAGGGTATTTTGGGCCTCATAACCACCTGACAACCCTTACGTTCTGGGATATGCGCTATGCCGGCCCCAAGGAAGCTATCTTCCACGCTATCCTGCGCACCAACCTGGGCATCACCCATCATATGTACGGTCGGGACCACGCCGGTGTCGGCGATTACTACGGCGCATATGAAGCCCATCACCTCCTGGACAGCGTTCGGGACAAGCTGGACATTACGCCGGTCTATTCCATGAACTGGCTGTACTGCCCGGTCTGCGCCGAGATCACCAGTGAAGGGCTGTGCAACCACAAGGACAAGCAGCAGAAGTTCAGCGGGACCCTGATCCGCAGTATTGTGACCGACGGCGTCAAGCCTCCCCGTCTGATTATCCGTCCCGAGGTCTTCGACCGGATTATGGAGTGCGCGGAAAAATACGGCCAGGGCTCCCCCTTCGTAACTGAGGAATACCTGGAAAAACGCACCCCGGTCTTCAATATCGAACCCCTGTAGTCGGACACTTTTGAGGAGGTCATACAATTATGTCTGCTGCCAAGAATCCCATTTACGTCTGGGTCAACGAAGAACGCTACGATCAATTGCAGAAGGCCGGACTGGCTCACCATACGGAAGAACGCTTGGCCGGTCTGAAGGTCCTGGTGGTCTACGCCACGGATGAAGAAGCCAAGGTCCTGGTGGACAAGTACGGAGCAAAGCACGACACATCCACCACCGGAAGCATCGAGCTGCTCCCGGCCAAAGTGAAGAACAAGCTGTTCGACAAAGTGGTTGAAAAGCAAAGCCTGGAAGTGGTCACCGACGCATTGAAGGAACTGCAGTAAACGATTCTCCCGGAAATCACGCGTGATTTTTAATGCTAAATCACGCGTGATCCTAATTGATAAATCACGGATGATTCCCGGCTTGTCCAGCCATGCTGCAAGGAAGCAGAGGACCGTCTCTGCTTGTCCACATACATGATACAACGTCATCAAGGGTTTTAACACTCAAACACAGTCTGTAAGGAGGTCGCGATGCCAAGTTATGTGAACCCTGAAAAATGCGACGGATGCAAAGGCGGAGAAAAAACTGCATGCATGTACGTCTGCCCTCACGATCTGATGATCCTGGATGAAAAAGAGATGAAGGCCTACAATCAGGAACCCTACGAATGCTGGGAATGCTACTCCTGCATCAAGATCTGCCCTCAGGGCGCGATCACTGCCCGTCCCTATGCCGACTTTGCGCCCATGGGCGGCACCAGCATCCCGCTGCGCAGTGCTGAAGACATCATGTGGACCATTCAGTTCCGCAGCGGCGAAGTCAAGCGCTTCAAGTTCCCCATCCGGACCACTCCGGAGGGTTCCATCGACCCCTTCGGCGGCAAGCCCGAACCCGGTGACCTCGAAGACAACCTGTTCTACACCGAGACTGAGCTGAAGCAGCCCAAGGAAGTCCTGAACAAGAAGTTCGAATGCTCGGACATGGACAGCACCCAGTGCTGGCTGGACACCCAGTGTTCCGGCGGCAACCGGTAGGTATGACGGGATCCCAGGATACAGTATCCAGGGAACTGAGCACTCAGCAATTTGACATTTGAATAAGGAGAGTCATATGCCTCAACTTCCAACGAAAGATGCAACCAAAGGTCTGCCTTTGGCTGAACCGGAAGTCGTCGAGATCGAAACCGACGCCTTGATCGTCGGTGGTGGTATGGGTTCCTGCGGCGCGGCTGTGGAAGCCGTCCGCTGGGGAGACAAGAACGGAGTCAAGGTCCTGCTGGTGGACAAGGCGGCCCTGGAACGTTCCGGCGCTGTCGCTCCGGGCCTGTCCGCCATCAACACCTACCTGGGCAACAATGAGCCGGATGACTATGTCCGCATGGTCCGCACCGACCTGATGGGCATTGTCCGGGAAGACCTGATCTTCGACCTGGGCCGGCACGTGGATGATTCCGTGCACCTGTTTGAAGAATGGGGCCTGCCCATCTGGGTCAAAAAGGACGGCAAGAACTACGACGGCGCCAAGGCCAAGGAAGAAGGTCTCAAGGTCCGGGAAGGGGCCGAGGTTGTCCGCTCCGGCCGCTGGCAGTGCATGATCAACGGTGAATCCTACAAGGTCATCGTGGCTGAAGCCGCCAAGAACGCCCTGGGCGAAGAGCGCTACCTGGAACGCATTTTCGTGGTCAAGCTGCTCCTGGACGCCAATGAGCCCAACCGGGTGGCCGGCGCGGTCGGCTTTTCCGTGCGCGAGAACAAAGTCTATATCTTCAAGGCCAAGGGCATGATCGTGGCCTGCGGCGGAGCAGTCAACGTCTACCGCCCCCGCTCCGTGGGCGAAGGAATGGGCCGGGCCTGGTATCCGGTCTGGAACGCGGGTTCCACCTATGCCATGTGCGCACAGGTCGGCGCGGAAATGACCATGATGGAAAACCGCTTCGTCCCCGCCCGGTTCAAGGACGGGTACGGACCGGTCGGCGCTTGGTTCCTGCTGTTTAAGGCCAAGGCGACAAACTCCAAGGGCGAAGACTACACCCAGACCAATGCGTCCATGCTCAAGCCCTACCAGGACCGGGGATACGCCACCGGCGCGGTCATTCCCACCTGCCTGCGCAACCATATGATGATGCGCGAGATCCGGGACGGACGCGGCCCGATCTTCATGGACACGGCCACCGCCCTGCAGACCACCTTCAAGGAACTGTCCAAGGCCGAGCAGAAGCATCTGGAATCTGAAGCCTGGGAAGACTTCCTGGATATGTGCCCCGGCCAGGCCAACCTGTGGGCGGCCATGAACGTCAAGCCCGAAGAAAAGGGCTCCGAGATCATGCCCACCGAGCCGTATCTCTTGGGCTCTCACTCCGGCTGCTGCGGCATCTGGGTCTCCGGACCGAACGAAGACTGGGTCCCGGACGACTACAAGATCAAGGCCGACAACGGCAAGGTCTACAACCGGATGACCACGGTCAACGGCCTGTTCACCTGCGCTGACGGCGTGGGCGCTTCCGGGCACAAGTTTTCCTCCGGATCCCATGCCGAAGGCCGGATCGCCGGCAAGCAGCTCGTCCGCTGGTGCGTGGACCACAAGGACTACAAGCCGGCCCTGAAGCAGAGCAGCGACGATCTGAAGAAGGAAATCTATCAGCCCTGGTACACCTACCTGGAAGCCAAGGACGAGTCCACGGATCCCACCGTGAACCCCAAGTACATCACTGCCAGGAACTTCATGCAGCGGCTGATCAAGCACACCGACGAATACGGCGGCGGGTGCTCCACCATGTACAACACCTCCGAGGCCATGCTCCAGGCCGGCTTCCACCTCCTGGACATGCTGGAGGAAGACTCCAAGAAGCTGGGCGCCAGGGACCTGCACGAACTCCTGCGCTGCTGGGAGCAGTTCCATCGCCTGTGGACTGTCCGCCTGCACATGCAGCACATTGAGTTCCGCAAGGAAAGCCGCTACCCCGGCTTCTACTACCGCACAGACTTCATGGGCATCGACGACTCCAAGTGGAGATGCTTCGTCAACTCCAAGTATGATCCGGAAAAGGGCGAGACCAACCTGTTCAAGCGCCCCTACATCCAGGTCATTCCTGATCCCATGAGCCCGTAGGCGCTCCATCTGAAGGGCCGCAGGCGCAAGGCGCCTGCGGCCCTGTTTGGATTTGGAAAATGGTCTGAGTTCAAGCAAGAATATCCTCTTGTTTCACCTCAGGCCGTTTTCGTTGGGGTAAGCGGGCAATGGGCGCAGACCTCGCGTGTGCCTTCACCTGCACCCCCACCGTCTCACAAGTCACCGCGCATCACGTGCGGCGCTTTTCGTCATATATCTTACGTTCCAAAATCGCTACGAGTCTCAAGCCGCTAGATTGAGGGAGGAACCACATGTCACAAAGCATACTCGTCATTGGGGGGGGCTTTAGCGGGATTACAGCCGCCCTGGAAGCCGCCGAGGTCGGCCATGAGGTCTATCTCGTGGAAAAAAGTCCTTTTCTGGGCGGCAGGGTGATGCAGCTCAACAAGTATTTCCCCAAGCTCTGTCCGCCTTCCTGCGGGCTGGAAATCCAATTCCAGCGGATAAAAAAGAATCCCAAGGTCAAATGCTTCACACTGGCTGAAGTGGTCTCGGTCAGCGGACAGGCCGGCAACTACGAGGTCTCGGTTCGGATCAAGCCCAGATATACTGCGCCCAGCAGCGCGAACCTGCAGGCCCTGGCCGACAGCCTGAGCCAGAACATCCCCAACCAGTTCGAGTTCGGCTTGAGCACGCGGAAGGCCTTGTATATGGACGTCCCCTTTGCCTATCCTCAGCGCTATGTTCTCGATCCCGAGCACATTGACGAGGAGGACAGACAAAAGCTGTCCGAAAACGATTTCATAGATCTCAATGAGCAGGACAAGAGCATCACCTTAAACGTGGGCAGCATCATCATCGCCACGGGCTGGAAGCCCTACGATGTGACCAAGCTGACCAATCTGGGGGCCGGAGAGATCCAGAACTGCATCAACAACATGCAGATGGAACGGCTGGCCGCTCCCTCCGGACCGACTCAGGGCCAGATTCTTCGCCCCTCTGACGGACGGCCTCCGCGCAAGGTGGCCTTTGTCCAGTGCGCGGGATCCAGGGACGAGAACCACCTCTCATTTTGTTCCTATATCTGCTGTATGGCATCGCTCAAGCAGGCCAAGTATCTCCGCGATCAGTATCCGGATGCGGAAGCGACCATTTTCTATATCGATCTGCGCACCCCCGGACGGTACGACAACTTCGCGCAAGACGTACTGAGCGATCCTTTGGTCAAAACTGTCAAAGGCAAGGTGGCCGAGGTTGAAGAGGACATTACGGACGGATCGGTATGGGTGACCGCAGAAGACGCACTGACCGGGAACAAGATGCAGGAGTGCTTCGACCTGGTGGTTCTGGCCACCGGCATGCAGCCCAGCCTTGCCGGACAACCCCTGCCTCTGAATGCTGAGGTGGATGAGGAAGGCTTTGTGTTCAGCGCTGAATCCAACGGCATCTTTGCTGCCGGGTGCGCGGCTGAGCCCCTGGATGTCATGAAGTCGGCCCAGTCTGCGACCAGCGCGGCGATGAAAGCCATTCAAACGGTGAGAGGGAGGTAACACATGGCCGAGAAAATCGGTGTCTACTTTGATAAGGCGAATATCGGTCCGCTTTTGGACTGTGAGGCCCTGGCGGAGAAGGTCAAGAACAAATGGGGCAACGGGGTTCCCGTGGTCAAGGTGGAGCCCTTTCTGGCCAGCCAGGAGGGACACAAGGCGATCAAGTCGGACATAGATGCCGGAGAGATCGATGGAGTCTGCATTTGCGGCTCCTCCCCCCGGGTCGATTTCGAGTTCTTTGATTTCGGGCCGTCCATCCCGGTTGACCGGGTCAATCTGCGGGAGCAGGTGGTCTGGGCCTACAAGAATCCTGACGGCAGCCGTCCGGACCCGAGCCAGGGGACCCCGGAGCTGCTCATGGATATGGCAGTGGACTATGTGAACATGGGCGTGTCCAAGCTGCAAAAGACCGATGTCCCGGAGCCGGAGGTCCTGGAAACCACCAAGACCATCCTGGTCCTGGGCGGAGGCTGGACCGGCCTGAATGCCGCCTTGAGCTCGGCCCAGGCCGGCTACGATGTCGTTCTGGTCGAAAAGGAGAAGCAGCTCGGCGGCTACGCAGCCAAGATGTACAAGACCTTCCCCCTGTCCTATCCCTTTACCCGGGCCCAGGATACGGGAATCGAGGCCAAGATCGAGGCGGTCCAGAATCACGACAGGATCACGGTGTACACAGACACCACCCTTGAGGAACTGAGCGGACAGCCCGGGCAGTACACCGCCACCCTGAAAAGCGGGAAGAAGGAGACCCAGGAGCAGGTCGGGTCCATGGTCGTGGCCACCGGGTGGCAGGCCCAGGACACCAAGTACCTCAAGCCCCTGGGCTATGGATCGAGCCCCAATGTGGTTACGGCCATGGAACTGGAAGAAATGGCCAAGAACGGATCCATAACCCGGCCCAGCGACGGCAAGACCCCGCAACGGGTGGTCTTTGTTCTGGCCTACAGCACATTGCTCCAGAATATCGCCCGTGAAGAGGAAGAAGAGAAAAAACGCCTGGAGGAGGAAAAGGCTGCCCAGGCCGAGCAGAGCGGTGAAGAGCCGGTCATTGAAGAGGTCTTTGTCAAGACCGAAAACTACAAGCACATGAACTACACCTCGGAGATAACTTCCCTGACCGCACTGAAGCAGGCCGGATATATCCGGGAGTTCCTGCCCAAATCCGCGGCCTATATCATCTATGAGCACATGATGATCCCAGGGATCAACGAGCTGTACTACAAGGCCGCCCAGGATGATCCCGGAATCATGCTGACCAAGGGCGAGGTGAGCTCCATCCAGCCCGGAAGCAACGACAACCTCATGGTCCGGGCCGAGCATACCCTGCTGGGCGAGAGCATAGAAATCGAGGCCGATCTGGTGGTGGTGCCCACCGGCCTGGTCCCGACAACCGCCCTGGATCCGGTCATTCAGCTCGCCTACCGCCAGGGGCAGGCCTTTCCCGACCTGGATCTCTTCGACGGGTTTGCCGATTCCAACTACATCTGCTTTCCCTATGAGACCAGGCGGACCGGAGTCTATACCGCAGGTGCCGTGCACCAGCCGATGACCCTGTCCAAGTCCATAGTCGACGCTCAAGGCGCGGCCCTCAAGGCCATTCAATGCCTGGAGTCCGTGAATCGGGGCATGGCCGTGCATCCCCGGTCCGGCGACCTGACCTACCCCAAATTCAATTTTGTCCGTTGCACCCAATGCAAGCGGTGCACTGAAGAATGCCCCTTCGGGGCCCTGGATGATGACGAGAAGGGAACCCCCAAACCGAACACTGCCCGTTGCCGGCGGTGCGGAACATGTATGGGCGCCTGCCCGGAACGGGTCATTTCCTTCGACAACTACAGCGTCGGCCAGATCGGGTCCATGATCACCCAGATCAAGGTCCCGGACGAAATGGATGAGGGAGGCCCTCGAATCCTGGTCCTGGCATGCGAAAACGACGCCTACCCGGCCCTGGACATGGCTGCTCAGCAGGGCCATACCTGGAGCCCGTATGTTCGGATCATCCCGGTTCGTTGCCTGGGATCGGTGAACACCATCTGGATTGCCGACGCTATGGGCAAGGGCAATGACGGATGCCTGCTCTTGGGCTGTAAATACGGCGACGACTATCAGTGCCACTTCATGAAGGGATCCGAGCTGTGCAATCGACGAATGACCAACATCGGCGAGACGCTTGACCGCCTGGGCGTGGAGCTGGAACGGGTCCGGCAGGAGGAAGTGGCCATTGACGACTACCACCGGGTCCCCAAACTCATTGACTCCTTTGTGGACGAGATTTTCAAACTGGGACCGAACCCATTTAAGGGATACTAGGAGGAGGATATATGTCCGAGGTGCTGCGCATCCAACCCGATCTCGAGTTCGTGAAAGAGCTCCAAGCTGCAGGTGGACAGGACCTGAAGAAGTGCTATCAGTGTGCCACGTGCAGTGTGGTCTGCCCTTTGTCGCCCATGGACAGCTCCTTCCCGCGCAAGGAAATGATCTGGGCCCAGTGGGGACTGAAAGACAAGCTGGTCAACGACATGGATATGTGGCTGTGCCACAAGTGCGGACAATGCACTGAGATGTGTCCGCGGGGAGCCAAACCCGGAGAGCTGATGGCCGCCCTGCGCAACATGGCCTACCGTAATCTGGTCGGGCCGTCGTTTTTGGGCAAATGGATGAGCTCAGCCCGCCATCTGCCCAAGCTGATCGCCATCCCAGCCATCATCTATCTCATCGTCTGGATCATCACCGGAAGCATTCAGGGCAGTGCGTTTCCGGTCAATGAACACGGGGAGATCGTCTATGGGATGATATTTCCCGGAGACTTCACCATTGATCCCATCTTCGGCCTGGCAGCAGTCTTTGTCTTGTACAGCTTCTATGCCGGAATCAGAAACCTGTTCTCGGCCTTTGCCTCCCAGCCCAAGACCTTTGTTGTGGGCTACAGGCCGCCCAAGAACATGTGGGTCAGCCTGTGGCGGGTGATCAAGGATGAAGTCGTGACCCACAAGAAATGGAAGGACTGCGGGGATACTGAGTCCGACCAGGTCAAGTTCAAGGGTCATCTGGTCCTCTTCTATGCCTTTGTCGCCCTGTTCATTGTCACCAGTGTGGTGGCCCTGACCCACTGGGGAGGCAAGATATTGCCCCTGCTGCACATGGAGTATCCCATGCCCCTGTGGAATCCGGTCAAGATCCTGGGCAATCTTGGAGCCATTGCCATGGTCGTCGGCCTAGTCTACCTCACCCGCCGGCGGCTGACGGATACGGACAAGGACAGCTCTTCCTATTATGATTGGTATCTGATCGGCGTCCTCTGGGCCGTTGCCATCAGCGGGATCTTGAGCGAAGTATTCCGGCTACTCGGGGTGCCTGGTCTGGCCTACCCCGTCTATTATATCCACCTCATCTCGGTCTTCATGCTTATCGCCTATCTGCCGTGGTCCAAGCTCGGACATCTGGTCTACAGGGTGGCAGCCTTGACCTATGCTCGGCGGATAGGTCGGATCTCCACTGAAGTCGAGAGCGGTCAGAACAAACTTTTGGTCTTATAACAAGGAGGCTGTCATGGCTGATGCACGCAAGGTCTTTCCCATGCAAACATTCGTATCCTTTTTGCGGGCCCCGGCCGGGACCTACAAACAGGATGTTATAGAGCTGCTTCAATTCGTGACCCAGCAGGATGTGGACAAGGAGCTGGCCCCATTTGCCTCGGCTCTGACCAAGGCCTGGATCTATGAGCAGCACCCGGAACTGAGCCGGCTGAAGAAGGAAGAGGTCACCGAGCTGGGAGACAATGTCTCCATCATGAGCCTGCCCACGGATGCCCAGGAAGAGGCGGATACGGTTTTTGCCAAGCTCAAGGAGTATCGGCAGACCCTCAAGGAACAAAAAGACAAACTTGCAGAATATGAAGGCATTCTGGAAGAAAACAAAAAGAAGATTGCCGCTTTGGAAAGCAAGGTTTCCGACTATGAAGCCCAGATGAAGAATGAGGGCGAGAAGCAGATCATGGCTTCAGCCTCCAAGGTGGACGACTATCTGAAAAAAGTCGACGATCTGCTGGCCAAGATCGATGAGGTCAAAAAGCACGGCGTGGTCACTGTTTCCGGCGAAGGCGGGGCGGCAGCGGCCCCGGAAGCCGGTGCGGCAGGCGGCGGTGCAGCAGAGCCGGAACCTGATTTCGGATTTGGCGGAAGCGCGGCGGGCGACGACGAATTCGGCTTCTAAGCACGTGCAGCCAATCAAGCTCAAAAAGCCGCGGATGTCGATCCGCGGCTTTATTTTTTTAAACAATCACCAAAGAATTTCCCCTGAATTGCCCGGCCCCTCCCACGAAGCTGAGCATAGCACACACTAGACAGCGTGGGCATGAGAAAGGCCCAGAGGGCAGGCATTACGCCAAAGCGCGAAGCCTGCCCCTACACAGAGGATCGCGGTTATGAGCCAATCAAACAAAATACCGGGGTTTACAACCTGCACCCCGCTCCTCTTTGTAGGGGCAAGCCCTGCCTTTCATTCAGAGGCAATCCATCATATGTTCACTTTTTTCCCTGCACTCTCCCCGGCCAGCCAGCCTGTGGAAAAGGCGGCCTGCAGGTTGTAGCCCCCGGTTGTGCCGGCCAGATCCAGGATCTCTCCGACCAGGTACAGGCCCTTGACCAGCTTGGACTGCATACTGCGGGGATCGATTTCCCTGACCGAAACTCCGCCGGCGGTAACAATTGCCTCGGAAAAGGACCGGTGACCGCTGACGGTGAACACCACATCCTTGAGCCAGGTCCGCAGGATTCGCCGATCCCTGGCGGTAAGCTGGCTGGCGGTGGTGTCCCCTTTAAGTCCTGTCTGCTGCAGACAAACCGGAATCAATCCGGCCGGAAGCAGGCCCTTGAGCACCGTCTTCAGCTGCTGCCGGCCGCGATCCCGAAAGTCCCTGACCAGGCGGGCGTCCAGTTTCTGATCGTCCAGGGCCGGCTTGAGATCGATATGGATTAAAACTGAACAGCCCTTTTCCCAGGCTCGGACCACACTCTGACTCAAGCTCAAGATGGCCGGGCCGGAAAGACCGAAATGGGTAAACAGCATCTCTCCGAACTCATCCCCCACTATCTTCCCCTCTGCCTCGGCCCGGACCTGGACATTGCGCAGGCTCAAGCCCTGCAGCTCCTTGACGGTCTCTACCTCGGCCGTCTCCAGTGGAACCAGGGCGGGAGCGATGGGCTGCACGGCATGCCCCGCTCGGCGGGCCAGCTCAAACCCCTCCCCGGTGGAACCGGTGCTTGGATAGGAAGCGCCTCCTGTGCCCAGGATCACCACGTCGGCCCCGATAAATGATTCCTTTCCGTCCCCGCCTTGAACCCGAACCCCGCTTATCCCTCCCTGGTCAACCGCAATATCCACCACCCTGGTCCTGGTCCGAATATCCACTCCTTGTCCGCGGACCCAGTCGACCAGAGTCCGGGCCACTAATGGCGCGTTTTCGCAGATCGGAAAAACCCGTCCGCCCCGTTCCACCTGGGTGGCAATGCCTATGGAGTGGAGAAAATCCCGCAGATCAGAGCTAAAAAAACGGGAAAAGGCTGGGTGCAAAAAGCGGCCCTGGGAACCGAAGGCCTGGATGAACTCCTGGACCGGGGCTGTATTGGTTAGATTGCACCGCCCCTTGCCGGTCAATCCCAGCTTAAGGGCAGGCTTGGCCATCTTTTCCAGGAGGAGAACATCGGCTCCGTGGACCGCCGCCTGACCGGCGGCCATGAGTCCGGCCGGACCTGCGCCGATGACGATGATGGGGGAATTTGTTCCGGTAGGCATACACAACCGAAAAAATGAGATGTCGAGCACGGCCACGCGTCTGAGCGTGGCCGTGCTCGACATCTCATTCCTCCTGCATCCGAAAATCGACCTTGATCTTGAACATGCGTTCCGCCGGAAGATTCAAGACATTCACCCCGGTCGCTTCCCGTATCGCCTCCAGGCTGTCCTCAATGGCCTGCCAGCTGGGACCGATAAAGGTAAACCACACATTGTACCTGTGGCGGCGCAGATAATTGTGGGTCACTCCGGGATAGCTGTTCACGATGGCAACGAACTCCTCAAGCCTGTCCTCGGGCACCGCAGCCGCGCACAGGGTGCTCTTCCATCCCAACCGGCGAGACTGGAAGTTGGCCCCGATCCTGCGAATGATGCCCCGTTGCTGCATGGCCCGCACCCGGGCCAAGGTCTCTGCCTGGGTCAGACCTACCTGGCCCCCGATATGGGCATATGGCCTGGAAACCAGGGGGAACTCGGTCTGGATGATATCCAGGATGCGCCTGTCGGTGGTGTCCATGTTATTTCCCAGCTTTTTTGGGGATATATGAGCAGAGGGGCTCTTCGGCCAAGTAGTGGCCGTTCATGGTCTGGGCCCTGGCCCGGCACCCCCCGCAGACCCGGTGATATTCACAGATTCCGCACTTGCCCTGGTATGCGGACGGGTCGCGCAGGGCCTGAAACTGTGGCGAATTGGCCCAGATTTCCGGAAAGGGCTGTTCTCGAATCTGCCCGCAATCCAGCTCCAGATATCCACAGGGCTGGACCTGGCCGGAATGGGAGATGAAGCAGAAGCCGATACCGCCCAAACATCCGCGGCTGACTGCGTCCAGGCCGAAGTTTTCCTGGGTCACCGCAGTCCCCTCCTCTTGAGCCCGCTGGCGCAGGATCCGATGATAATGCGGGGCACATGTGGCCTTAAGGTGCATGTCGGTCTGACGTCGAAAATCGTAGAACCAGTTCAGAATCCGTTCATATTCCTGGGCGCTGATGATTTCATCCTGGAGTTCAGCGCCCCTGCCGGTGGGAACCAGGAGAAATATGTGCCAGGCCACAGCCCCGAGCTGCCGGGCCAAGCTGAAGATGTCCCCGAAGCTGCCCAGGTTGTTTCTGGTCACAGTCGTATTGATCTGAAAGGGGATGCCGGCCTGCTTTAAGTACTCAATCCCGTGCATGGAGGCCTCGAAGGCCCCTGGGACTCCCCGGAACTCGTTGTGGCTTTTTTCGTCCGGCCCGTCGATGGAGATTGACACCCGCTCAATGCCTGATTCGCGCATAGCCCTTGCATTTTCAGCATTGATCAGTGTCCCGTTCGGGGCCATGACACAGCGAAGTCCCTGCTCCCGGGCATGACCCGCCAGGTCAAAGACATCCTCCCTGAGCAGGGGCTCTCCGCCGGTAAATATAATGATCGGACTCCCGGTCTGGGGAACGGTGTCGATCAGGGCCTTGGCCTCCTGGGTGCTTAATTCTCCAGGAAAAGGTTCCTGTCTAGCCTCGGCCCTGCAGTGCTTGCAGGCCAGATTGCAGGCCCGGGTCACTTCCCAGGCAATAAGCCGCAGATGTGGAGGATGAGTGGATGAATGCATGGGCCTCAAGGTGTTTTTATTAATGTACAGAACATTTCGCACCCATTTGCATGAAAAACTGGTATTAGTTAATAGCTGGGATAATCCAAATCGAAATCGGGATCGCTATCGAAATCGAAAGCATATGTCATTCGGTGCAGCAGGAATTCTCAGTTTATGGATATCGATCCCGATCCCGATTTCGATTACGAACCCGAAGAAAGTAAATCACAACAAAATGAAACTGACGAGTTGGACCTGAGAGGTCCATCCCTACAACTTTTTGTTAGAGTTCCCGCGGTGTGCGTGGGAGCAATAATTCGTGAGCTTTTTCCTCATCCCTTAATACTCTTGCAACCACTGAACCGCATCCCGGGCGAAGTAGGTCAAAATGCAGGATGCTCCGGCCCGCTTGATGCTGGTCAGGCTCTCCAGGGCCACCTGCCGCTCATCGACCCAGCCCTTTTCCCCCGCTGCCTTGATCAGGGCGTACTCCCCGGAAACATGGTACGCGGCCAAGGCCAGGTCATGCCTGTCCCGGATCCTTCGCAGCACGTCAAGGTAGGGCAGGGCCGGCTTGACCATCAAAATGTCCGCGCCTTCCTGCACATCCGCCTCTGCCTCCCGCAGGCCTTCCAGGGCGTTGGCCGGGTCCATCTGATAGGTCTTGCGGTCTCCGAAGCTGGGTGCACTCTGGGCTGCATCCCGAAACGGGCCGTAAAAGGCCGAAGCGTACTTGACTGCATAAGACATGACCGGCAGGTCGACGAATCCTTCCCGGTCCAAGGCCCGGCGAATAGCCTGAACCCTGCCGTCCATCATATCCGACGGAGCCACCATGTCCGCCCCGGCCCTGACATGAGAAAGCGCGGTCTGAGCCAACAGCTCCAGGGTCGGATCATTCTGGACCCCTCCGTCTGCAATCAACCCGCAATGACCATGGGAGGTGTATTCGCAGAGGCAGACATCGGTAATGACCATCATATCCGGGACCGCTTCTTTTATTCTGGTCACGGCCTGCTGCACGATCCCGTCCGAAGCGTAGGCCTGGCTTCCCCGCTCATCCTTGTGCCTGGGGATGCCAAAGAGCATGATATTCGAGAGGCCGTGAGCCCTGGCCTGCCGGACATCCTCAACCAGGGCCTCCAGCCCGAGCTGACTTTGCCCCGGCATGGAGGCGATAGGCTTTCGAATCTGGGTATCATCGTCCTCAAGGACAAAAAATGGATGAATCAGGTCCTGGGGGCGCAGCTCGGTCTCCCGGACCAGGCTGCGCATTGCTTCGGTCCGCCGCAGTCGGCGGCCGCGGAAAAAACTCATACCTGTATCCCTCGCCAAGATTCTGTAAACACGTCCTTTTGTATGAAAAACTGTTATGAGTTATTGGTTAATAGTTATCAGGATCAGATTGGGGAACCACTCCCAGTCGGTATCGGTATCGGTATCGAAATCGTTTGTATGCTTCGTTAGCGTAAGCGTACCTGCGCCTTGGCAGGCACGTCGGTTAGTCTGTCACTCCCTCTTCTTGGTCCCCCTTGAGGGGGGCTGGGGGGTGTTTCTTGTATTCCGCCAGGTGATGAATGACAAGGCACTACTTCAGGCCTATCTCCTCATCCGTCAAATAGCAGGCCGGATCAGGGGCCCATATATCGCCGTAATAGGCCTCGGCCCGGGCCCGGAAGTTCCCGCCGCAGACCGGCAGGAATCGACACCCGGCACAGCGGCCGGTGACATGGGCCTTTTTGTCCTTCAGCCGGGACAGAAGCTCAATGCCTGAGTCGGTCCAGATCTGGGAAAAGGGCCGGTCGCAGACATTGCCAAAGGCGTGATTTCGCCAGAACTGGTCGGCGTACACCGTCCCGTCCCAGGACACGCAACCGATTCCCCGTCCGGAATTATTGCCTTCGTTGTAGGACAACAGCTCCATGACCGCCTCGGCCCGCTGCGGATTCTCGCGCAGCAAGCGAAGATAGACATAGGGTCCGTCGGCATGGTTGTCCACGGTGAGCACTTCCTTCTCCAGGCCGTGTACATACATATCCCTGGTCTCATCCATGATCAGATCCACAATCCGCCGGGTCTCGTCGTGATCCAGATCCTCCTTGATCAATTCCGACCCCCGGCCGGAGTAGACCAGGTGATAGAAGCAGACCCTGGGTATCTCCCGGTCCTTGAGCAGGTCGAAAATCGCGGGGACTTCCTGCTGATTCCGCCGGCTGATGGTAAAGCGCAGACCGACCTTCAGCCCCTCTTGCTGACAGTTTTCCAGGCCCTGCATGGCCTTGGCGTAGGCCCCGGGAACTCCCCGGAACCTGTCGTGGATCTCTTGTGTGCCGTCCAGGGAGATGCCCACGTAGGAGAGACCCACCTCCTTGAGTTCCCTGGCTTTTTCCCGGGTAATCAGCGTCCCGTTGGTGGAGATCACTGCCCGCATGCCGCAACCAACGGCGTAGTGGGCAAGCTCAAGCAGATCGGAACGGACCAGGGGCTCGCCCCCGGAAAAGAGCAGCACCGGAGACCCGAACCGGGCCAGATCGTCGATCATGGCCTTGGCCTGATCCGTGCCCATTTCACCTTCCCCGGCGGTTTCATCCGAGCGGGCATAACAGTGGGCACAGTGCAGATTGCACCTCTTGGTCATATTCCAGACCACCACCGGCTTTTTGTCCTCTGCAAACTGCAGCAGATGGGACGGCAGATCCCGGGACCGGCGGCCGTAGCGCAAGGCATCCGAAGGCTCGACACTGTCGCAGTACAGTTTGGAAATTCCTATCATGTGGTACTCGTCTTGCAGCGTTGTATGCAATGCATCAGTGCATCATTGTATCTTGTCTGTCGGGGCACGGGGCCAGGCTATCCTTTGACCGAAACCATGAAGGTGCTCAAGAGCAGAAGCAGAAGCAGCGGCAGAATCATTGCCACAAGCACCCGCATGTTGGTGGTCCGATGGACATATTTGAACCCGAGAAAGGTACAGACCATGGTCCACACCATCCCTACAAGGGGACCGAGCAGGGGCAACACAGCGAGAACCATGGGGGCATTGGAATAGCTTATAACCTTAAATGTCCCCTCATACCCTTTCTTTCCAGCCTTGACCGCCATGAGACAGGCATGGTTCAAAGCGCTGACCACAAAGAGCATGCCGGCCAGAAATACCGGATACAGAATCAAAACCAAAAGTGAGCTCAGCCCGGCCAGGCCAAGCCCCAGAAAATCGCCTCCCCCTTGTCCCTGGGGCGCGACCCCGGCCATTCGCCACATAAACTGGGCCAAGGCCTGAACTTCAGCCACCAGGAGATAGAAAATCAACGGCTTGCTGTACCCCTGTCCCAGGGGGAGCCGGGAAAAAAAGGTCTGGGGCTGCAGCATGACCAGCTTGATAGTCTCTATCAGCCCGGGGAAAAATCCATATTCCCTCAGATTTTCCCAGGGGATACCCTTTTGGGGTCTCCCGCCCCGCTTTGTCTCTTCACCGGTGCTGTATTCCCCGGCAGTCCCTTCTGTGGAGCCCGCACCGGACAAGGATTCCAACTGGGTCCAGATGTCCTCTTCCGCCCCTTGTTCAGTATCCTGCCCACCGGCCGAAGCCTCACTCTGCTCTTGGCCGGCCTGATCATTCCAGCTACCATCCTCGGCTGAAGTCTCCTGGTCAGCGTGCTCCCGGAAAAAGAACTTCTGGTTGCACTTGGGGCAGGTGGCCATTTTGGCCGTAGGGGGGATCTTATCCTCGGGCACCTCACGGACGAAACCGCATTCCGGGCACTTGATTTCCATGTGCAAACCTCTCTGAGTTCAAACTTCAAAAGTTGTACCTTCTTCGACAGTGAGAATCAAGCAACCCCGGGCCAGGCCCAGACCGGCCGACTCCGGTCCTCTGCTCAGGCACCCTGGCCTGCGTATGGTTCGCTTTTTTGGCTCTTCGACACAGGAAGTGGAATTGCATCCATAAGAGTTTGCCGTCTCTTCTGTGTGCCGTAAGCGTAAGGCCCGCACATTTTCTTGGTCCCGCCAAAAGGGGGAAACCCGGCACTCACGTGCATGATACGCTTTAGGCACACAGAAAGCAGTGACCTGCACGTGAGTAGCCGGGAGGGGGCAGGGATCCCCCTTTGGCGGGGCTTAGAAAATACCGGGCCGAAAGTGGGTACACAGAAGAGACGGCAAACTCCAAAAATCCACAGTCAACGTCGAAGAAGCGCTTTTTTCCTTGACAAGACAACCTGATTTTGATCATATTCTGTAACATATACAAAGACCCTGTCACATATTGCGTTACAGAATGCCCTCAGGAAAAGAATACTACTATATCGCCTCCCTGGATAAGGGGCTCCGCGTCCTGGAGCTTCTGGCTGAAGGCGGCGCCATGCATGTGAGCCGTATAGCCGCCGCCTTGGGGTACAACCGGGCAAGTGCCCACAGATTCGTCTCCACCCTCAAGGACCTGGGATACGTCCACCAAAATGCAGACGGCAAATATGAATTAACCTTCAAGATTCTGGAGCTGAGCACCAAGCTGGCCAACCGTTTTGAGATCCGCAAGAACGCCTCCACATTCATGCGCAGGCTGTCGGCTGAGTTCCATGAAACCATTAACCTCGGTTTTTTGGACCACTGCGAGGTCGTCCATATAGACAAGATCGACAGCCCGGAACTGTTGCGCCCGGACCCCGAGATCGGCAGCCGGGCCCCGGCCCAGGCAACCGCCCTGGGCAAGGCCATTTTGGCCTTTCTCCCTCAGGAAGAGCTCACTGAATTTTTGCACCTTGTAAGATGGAAAACCCCGACCCCCACGACCTGCTCCGGACCCGGCGACCTCATGCAGCAACTCACCCTGATCCGCGAGTGCGGGTATGCCACGGACAATGAGGAGCTCTGCCTCGGACTGCGCTGTGTAGCTGTACCCATTTTCGACCACCGGGAGTACCCGCGGTACGCCATCAGCATCTCCGGTCCCTCCATGCGCATGTCCGCCCAGAGAATGAAGGACATGAGCCGGGAGCTTCTCAGCGTGGGACACAGCCTGAGCCGGCGCCTGCAGCAGGTGGGCGGCTGAATGCAGCAGCAGGGTCATTTTCCGCCAGGACCAAGCCTGCCGCGCGCTGACAGCCTGGCACAACCATATCCTCACAAAAGAAGGAGCGAGCCCATGAGCAAAAAGAAACTCTCCCGGATCGATCTGCAAAAGATGAAGACCGAAGGCCAACCCGCGGCCTGGATTACGGCCTACGATTTTCCCACTGCCCAGTTCGCTGAAGCAGCAGGAGCAGATATGATCCTGGTCGGCGATTCCCTGGGCATGTGCGTGTACGGATATTCCGGGACCGTACCGGTGACCATGGACCAATGCATCGTCCACTGCGAGGCAGTCCGCAGGGCGGCCCCGAACACCTTTATAATCGGGGACATGCCTTTTTTGTCCTATCAGGTCAGTGTCAGCGAGGCTGTGTACAATGCCGGACGCTTCCACAAGGAGGCTGGGGTGGATGCCATCAAGCTGGAGGGCGGAAACCGGGTTTGCGATCAGATCAAGGCCATTGCCGACGGCGGCATGCTGGTCATGGGCCATATCGGGCTCACCCCGCAGAGTTCCGGCCAGCTGGGCGGGTTCAAGGCCCAGGGCCGGACAGCGGAGACAGCCAAGGCCCAGATCGACGATGCCCTGGCCATCCAGGAAGCCGGGGCCTTTGCCCTGCTGGTGGAGGCCGTGCCTCCGGAAGTGTGCGGAATCATTCGGGACACCTTGACCATCCCGGTCTATTCCATTGGAGCCGGGGTCGAGGCCGACGGCCAGCTCATGATCTGCAGCGACGTCCTTGGCCAGTTTCAGGCCTTCACTCCGAAGTTCGTCAAAAAATACGAGAACATCGGCGACAAATGCATCAAGGCCTTTGAAAACTACTTTGCCGAGGTCAAGGACAGGTCGTTTCCGGCCGAAGAACACACGTACAAGATGGTGGACGGGGAGCTGGACAAGCTGCAGAAGCTGCTCAAATAGGCAGCGCCCCCTTTGTTGCAAGCAGAGGCGATGGATGACCAGAGTGTACAGGCAGTGTGCCGAAACTTCATTTTGACCTACAAGGAGCCCCCATGTCTGAGACATTGAAGAGCATTCGAGATTTTATGGAAAAAATGGGCATTCCCGGCCGGGACGGCTACGATCTTGCCGATTCCCCGAAGTCCTTTCCCGACGGGGCCCAGTGGCGGATTGAAATCGCCGGCGTTGAGCGGGCCTCGACCATGGAAGCCATGATCGACGAGGCCAAGAAACGAAAGGTGACCGTGCACAGGGTGGTGGCCACAGTCGGCGGTTCCACCTACTGCGATTTCGACGAGCTCAAAACCATGGCCAAGATGGCCCGGGATGAAGAGATCGAAGTGGTCATGGTCGTTGGGCATCGCAAGGCCTGGGATCCGGGATCCAAGGAAGCCGCGACTCCGGAAGGGGTGATGCAGGGCATGCGTTTGCGCGGTTCGGACAATGTATCCTACCATATTGCCGACATGATGCGGAATATCGAAGCCGGAATCCGCGGGTTCCTGGTCTATGACGAAGGGGTGCTGAACATCGTGAACAGGATGCGCTCCGAAGGCATGATCCCCAAGGAAACAGTGTTCAAATACTCGGTCTTTGGTGGCCAGTGCAGTGCAGCCGGGGCCAAGATCGTGGAATCCCTGGGCGCAAACTCCATGAACCCCCTGTCCGACGTCTCCTTGCCCATATTGTCCTCCATCCGCAAGGCTGTGGACATGCCCCTGGATGTCTACGTGATCATTGTCGATGCCTTCGGCGGCATGTACCGGGCCTATGAAGCCCCGGAAATCGCCCGGGTGGCCTCCCCGGTCTACTTCAAGATCGAGCCCGGCACCTCTGAGGCCGACATCTACAAGCCCTGGGCCTTTGAGTCCTTTCATCAGGAGCTGATCCGGGAGAAAGTGAAGATGGCTCAGGTGGTCCAGGAGATGATGACCAGGCACGCCCCCCAGCTGAAAACTTCCAACAAGGGAGCCAAGGACCTCATCCTGCCTGTGGTCGGATAGCCCTTTTCCACCCTCGAACCAAAGGACATGCCCATGTCTCCTTCCAAAACCGTCTTTGACGTCGCCCTGGACACCTTAAACGAGGCCGGACGCCTGGGTCAGATCAACCCCCGGGCTCTGAAGGTTCTGCAAACTCCGAAACGGATCAACTCTTTCTGCATCCCCCTCAAGCTGGACAATGGGGATTTTGAGGTCTTTCAGGCCTACCGGGTCCATTACTGCGACGCGATGGGGCCCTTCCGGGACGGAACCCGCATCCGCCCGGAGCTGACC
Source organism: Desulfovermiculus halophilus DSM 18834 (assembly GCF_000620765.1). Lineage (NCBI taxonomy): Bacteria > Pseudomonadati > Thermodesulfobacteriota > Desulfovibrionia > Desulfovibrionales > Desulfohalobiaceae > Desulfovermiculus > Desulfovermiculus halophilus. The sequence goes on along the minus strand of NZ_JIAK01000007.1, from coordinate 170,618 downwards.
CTGGACGAAATCAAGGCCCTGGGCATCTTTATGACCGTGAAGCATTGCGTGGCCGACATCCCGGCCGGCGGAGCCAAAGGCGGCATCCGGGCCGACCTCAGGACACTCACCGCCCGGGACCAGGAAAGCCTGATCCGGGCTTTCGTCCGCAACCTGACCCCCAAGGGGCCGTGGGTGGATGTTCCGGGAGCTGACATCGGCACCGGGGAACAGGCCATGTCCTGGATGCTGGATGAATACGAACAAACAACCGGGACCCACTGCCCGGCGGCCATCAACGATAAGCCGGCCATTCTGGGCGGCTCCCTGGGCGGGAAGGCGGCTACAGGCCGGGGTGTCTTTCTGGTCCTCCAGGCCGCTGCCCAGGATATGGGGCTTGAGCTCAATCAGGCCCCGGCCGCGGTGCAGGGCTTCGGCCAAGTCGGCGCGGAGCTTGCGTCCCATCTGTACCAGACCGGGTGCCGGGTTGTGGCCGTCAGCGACGTCTACGGAGGAATCTATGACCCCAAGGGCCTGGACATCCCGGCTCTGAAGGACCACGTCCGGTCCACCGGCAGCGTGGCTGATTTTCCCGGCACCGAAGCCATGACCAATGATCAGGTCCTGGAAGCCGAAGTGGATATCCTGGTTCCGGCAGCAGTCCATGACGTGGTTCACGCCGGCAACGCGGGCAAGGTCCGGGCCAAGCTCATTGTGGAAGGAGCCAATGGCCCGCTGACCACGGAAGCGGACCAGATCCTGACGGACAAGCAGGTCACCGTGGTTCCGGATGTGGTGGCCAACAGCGGAGGAGCCACCGTCTGCCACTTTGAGCGTTCCCAGGGACTCTCCGATGAATACTGGGACCTGGACCGGGTGAATGCCACCCTGCGTACCAGGATTATCGCTGCTTACACCCAGTCCAGAGACAGGGCCAGGGAGGCCAACACCCCTTCCCTGCGCTTCGGGGCCTGGATTCACGCCCTGAAAAAGCTGGAAAGGGCCATGCTCTTGCGGGGATGGATCTAGAGATGCGAGTGCAAAAAGTCCTTTTCATTCGCTAGAGGTCAAAGGTCAGCAAAAACAAAGACTTATAAGTCAAAAGTTTTTGCAAATGAAGGTAAAGCAAGATTTGAGGTTACAGGTTATGCCCATCTTCCCTCTCAGCGAATACCAGCAGCGGATCCAGGCCACCAAGCAGGCCATGCAGAAGCAGGGCCTGGAGGTCATCCTGGTCGCTGACCCGGCCAACATGAACTACCTGACCGGATACGACGGGTGGTCCTTCTATACCCCGCAGGTTGTTGTCCTCAGCCTGGACCACGACCAGCCCTTTTGGATCGGCCGGGGCATGGACGCCAACGGGGCCAGGCACACGGTCTGGATGGACCGGGAGCAGATCGTCGGCTACCCGGACAACCTGGTCCAGGTCGCAGACAATCATCCCCTGCGCTTTGCGGGCCGGTTTCTGCAGGAACGTAACCTGCACACCAAGCGGATCGGCGTGGAGAAGGACGCCTATTACTTTACCGTGCGCTGGCTGGAAGAGCTGCAGACCGCTCTGCCCGGCGTCGATTTCGTGGATTGCAGCCTCCTGGTCAGCTGGGTGCGCAGCGTCAAGTCGGACCAGGAAATCGCCTATATGCAGCAGGCAGGCAAAATCGCGGAAAACGTCATGCAGACCGCCCTGGATCATATCCGCCCCGGAGTGCGCGAATGCGACGCAGTCGCCGAGGTCTACCGGGCTCAAATCCAGGGGCTGCCCGAGTTCGGGGGGGACTACCCGGCCATTGTGCCCATGATGCCCACCGGAGAAAAGACCTCCGCCCCGCACCTGACCTGGACCGACGAACCGTATCACAAGGACCAGGCGGTCAATCTGGAACTGGCCGGATGCCGGCTCCGCTACCACTGTCCGATCGCCAGGACCGCCTTTGTGGGCCGAAAGCCGCCCCCAAAGCTTCAGGAGTTGGCCGACAGAACCGTTGAAGGCTTGAATCTGACCCTGGAGGCCATCAAGCCCGGGATGCAATGCCAGGAGGTGGAGCTGGTCTGGCGCAGGCACATCGCCAAGTTCGGATTGGAGAAGGAATCCAGGATCGGCTACTCTATGGGTCTGAATTATCCGCCCGACTGGGGAGAGCATACCATGAGCCTGCGCCCCGGTGACAGGTCTGTCCTGACCCCGAATATGACCTTTCACATGATTTTGGGCATGTGGATGGACGACTTCGGCTTTGAGTGCAGCGAATCCTTTCAGGTCACGCAAACCGGATGCAAAACATTCGCCGATTTTCCGCGCAAGCTGTTTCTCCTGGAGGGGTAGGGGACAGAAGAGAGGGGCAGATATCATTCGTTGTGCCCCCCCCTCGTAGGCATGTAGACACAACACACGACATTCATTGGTAGCGTCATGATCTTCAAGGCCAGACCTGGACAGACCTCGTACGGAGAGCTCATCGGCATCCTGCTCTTGGATACCACCACGCCCTTTATTCACGGCGATGTGGGCAACGCAGGAACCTATCAGTACCCTGTACGTTTTCGGCGCATTGATGGGCTGACCCCGGAGCGGATCTTTGCTCACGATCAAAGCTTCATCCAGGAGATGGTCCGCGGGGCGCAGGAACTGGAACGGGAGGGGGTCAAGGCCATTACCGGTGACTGCGGATTCATGGCCATATACCAGCGGGAGGTGCAACGTGCTGTGCACATACCGGTGTTCCTGACCAGCCTGCTCCAGATCCCGTTCATCGCCTCAATCATCGCCCCCCGGTCCACAATCGGTGTCCTGACTGCCAATGCCCAGTCCCTGGATCTTCAGCTTTTTTCCTCTCTGGGGATCAACGACTCCTCTAAGATTCGCGTCGCCGGGCTGGAACACAGTGATGCCTTTAAAAAAGCGGCCATTGATGATGTCGGCGTCCTGGACAGCGGCCAAATCCGCACTGACGTGGTCCAAGCCGCACGTACGCTCCAGGCCGAAAACTCAGACCTGGGGGCCCTGCTTCTGGAATGCAGCATGCTCCCGCCCTATGCCGCAGCAATCCAGGAAGCAACAGGCCTGCCTGTCTTCGACTATCTGAGCCTGATCGATTACGTGGCCTTCGCTGTGCGCAAAAAAACCTTTAACGACGCATTGTAACGTGCTACTATTATGCAAATGCTCAAAGCCAGGATAGCCGAGCTCAAGGACGATATCATCGCCCTGCGCCGGGATTTCCATGCCCATCCGGAGCTGGGTTTTCAGGAATTCCGGACCGCTTCTGTGATCGAGCAGTATCTGCAAGCCCTGGGACTGACCACCGCCAGAATGGCCGGGACCGGCGTCGTTGCCCTGATTGAGGGGCAACAGGAAAAGCCGGTCCTCATGCTCCGGGCTGACATGGACGCCCTGCCCATATGTGAAGCGACTGAGGTGGACTACTGCTCCTGTACCGAAGGAGTCATGCATGCTTGCGGCCACGACGCACACATGGCCATGCTCCTTGGGGCAGCCAAGGTCCTGGTGGAGAACAGGGACAACCTGCGGGGGACGGTCAAGCTCGTCTTCCAGCCCAATGAGGAAATCAACGGAGCCAGGGACATGATCCGGGCTGGAGTGCTGGAAGATCCTCGAGTTGACGCTGCCTTGGGGATTCACATCTGGAGCCAGCTCCCATCCGGGACCGTGGCCGCAACCCCCGGACCTGTTATGGGCGGGCTGGACGTCTTTAAGCTCGCGATCAGGGGCAAGGGCGGACACACGGGATTTCCCGAGGAGGCTGTCGACCCGGTCATCGCCGCCGGCAACCTGATCATGGCCGTCCAGGCCATTCAGACCAGGGAGATCAGCAACCTGCACCCCACAACCATCATGTTCGGCAAAGTTGAAGGAGGGACCAAAAGCAACATCATTCCCGAAGAGGTCCTTCTGGAAGGCACCATCCGCTATCTGTATCCGGCCGGACCGGACAGCCCGGAACACCCGGCCCAGAGGTTCCAGCGCATAGCACACAGCATCTGCGATACCTACCGGTGCACATGCGAGATCAACATGGACCGGGAAAACATCCCCCTGATCAACGACCCCAGGCTGACCCGGATCGCAACCGAGGCCATCTCCCAGGTCCTTGGTCCGACCGAGGGACTGACCACCATGCAGACCATCGCCAGCGAGGACTTCGCCGAATACAGCGCCAGGATCCCGGCGGCCTTCATCTTCCTGGGCTGCGGCAATCCGGACAAAAAAACGGATATTGCCCATCACAATCCGGAATTCAACATCGATGAAGACGTGCTTCCCTTGGGGGTGGAAATCTTTGTCTCCAGCGTGTTCACCTTTTTTCAGCATACAGTTTGATGCTTACTGGCTCTTCGACACAGAAAGTGGAACTGCCTACATAAGAGTTTGCCGTCTCTTTTGTGTGCCGTAAGCGGCAGGCCCGCACATTTTCTTGGTCCCGCCAAAAGGGGGAAACCAGGCACTCACATGCATGATATGCTCAGTCCATCTGAAGGCAATGTCCATCATGTGAGTGCCTGGAGAGGGCAGGGATCCCCCTTTGGCGGGGCTTAGAAAATACCGGGCCGAAAGTGGGCACACAAAAGAGATGGCAAACTCCAAAAATCCACAGGCTACGTCGAAGAACCTGCTTACTTCGCTTCCATGCACAGCTAACGCGTCTGCAAAGCCCTGTTACCCAACCTCGTAAACGTGTCACCTCTCTTCCAGTGACCGGCGCCCCTAAGGAAAAGTCGGGGCCGAATTCAGCCCGCAGTTTCACAGGTCATACAGATACAACCGATTGCCAGGAGGTGTCAGTAAGAGCAGGAGGAACCGCCCCGTTGGCCAGTGTTCATGTCTTTCAACACCGAACAGGAGGATAGTTGCATGAAAAGGCTTCTTATCGCTTTGCTGCTTGCCGTCTTGGTCATCCCGGGCTCAATCGCCGGCGCCGCGAACTACACCGGCGAACCGATCAAGGCCAAGCTGGCTTCGGAGGAAATCGACGGCGACTTCATGACCGTATGGGCCGAAAAATTTGCCGATCACATGCGGGAATGGTCTGACGGGAAGATCGACATCGAGGTCTATCCCTACGGCACCCTGGGGGCTCTGGGCGATATCAACGAGCTCTGCCAGATGGGGGTCGTGGACTTTGTCTTTTCCGACTACGCCTGGATCAGCTCCTTCGTCCCTCAGGCCCAGGTCCTGGCCCTGAACTATATCTTTCCAACCGAAAAGGTGCCCCAGACCCTGGACTGGATGATGGACAACGGCGAGTTCTACCCCCTCCTGACCCAGTCATTCAGAGATAAAGGCCTGGTGCCCATGTCTGTCATGTTTGAGGGCTGGCAATGGCTGACCACGAACAAGAAGATCGAAAAGCTGGAAGACATGAAGGGCCTGAAAATACGGGTCATGTCCTCCAAGCTTCTGGTGGAGGACTACAAGGCCTATGGAGCTGTCCCCACCCCCATGGATTACGGTGAAATCTACAGCGGCCTGCAGATGGGGCTCATTGACGGCCAGGTCAACCCGCTTTTCGCCATCTACAGCATGAAGTTCTATGAGGTCCAGGACTACTGCACTCAGCTGAACAATGAGCCGTTTCTGGGCATCCCCACCGCCAATGCAGAGTTTTTCAACAGTCTCCCGGAAAATGTGCAGCAGGAGATGTTTAATTTCTGGCAAGGCTCGATTATTGAGGCCGGTGAATGGATCATGGAACGCAATGCCAGTGACAAAGAAAAAATGATGCAAGAGAGGCCGGAACTGGAATTCAATTATCTGGACGACCAAGCCATCAGCGCGTTTCAGAAACAGGCCCAAACTGTCTATCCCAAGTTCACCAAGATAGGAGGAACGGGATCTGAGAAAATCCTGGAGGCAGTGCTAAAGGACATTGAAAAGGCCAAGAAAGAACTCGATATCCAATAACCCGTCTGTACGCTCAGGCGGGCATGCGTCCGCCTGAGCGGTGGACAACGCACAAAGGGTGTCCCATGAACCAGGATAGGACCCAGGATGAAAAGGGGACGCTTGTACAGCGTCTGAACGGAACTATCGGGCAGGCGATCAACGCCATTGAAGTCTCCATCTTGGTTTTCTGTGTTGCCGCCCTGGCAGTACTGCTCATTGCCAATGTCATTGCCCGCACCTTTTTTCAAAGCCTCTATTTCGCGGAGGAAATATCCAGATTCCTGGTCATGCTGACCACCTTCACCGGCGTCAGCTATGGGGTGCGCAGGGCCCGGCACATCCGGATGGGAGCCTTTCTGGACGCCATGCCGCCGAAGATGGAAAAGGTTTTCATCCTGATCATCTGCGTCATCAGCGCCCTGGTCATGGGCATGATGGCCTGGTTTTCCTATGAGTACCTGATGAATGCCATGACCAGGGAACATCTGACCCCGGCCCTGCGCGCTCCGACCTGGACCTTTTACATCATCATTCCCATAGGATTTGGTCTCGCCTGTATCCAGTACATCCGCACCATCATCAAAAACCTGACCGAGAAAGATGTCTGGCAGTCTCCAGAGCAGCAAAGCGAGTATGAAGACGAACAGATCGGGGGGCGCAGCTATGATGCTCTTTGCAATCAGCCTGGCCGCAATGCTTTTGTTTGGCTTTCCCTTCATGGTCACCCTCCTGGGCTCCCTGACCTTGTATATCTATATCTACATGCCGGACTTCGCGCCCAAGCTGATGGTGACCATGGTCCAGCAGGTGATCAACGGCGTCACCCCTCCCGCCCTGGTCTGTGTGCCTATGTTTATCCTCTCGGCCAGCATCATCACCTCCGGCGAATCCGCCGGGCGCTTGATCCGGATGATCAAGGCCTTTGTCGGGCACCTGCCAGGCGGCCTGCCCATCACCACCAACGTCAGCTGCACCCTTTTCGGGGCTGTCTCCGGATCCACCCAGGCCACTGTGGCTGCCATCGGAGGAACTATGCGGCCCATGTTGCTGGAGGCTGGCTACAAGAGCCCGTTCACCCTGGGATTGATCATCAACTCCAGTGACATCGCCTTTTTGATCCCCCCAAGCATTGGCTTCATCGTCTACGGAGTGGCCACCAGCACCTCCATCGGCATGCTTTTTCTTTCCGGCATTCTTCCCGGGCTTTTGATCCTGCTCATGTTCTCCGCCTACTGCTTCCTGTACTCCAAGATCAAAAATGTGGGCCAACTGCCCAAGGCCTCCTGGAGCGAAAAGATCAGGGTGATCAAGGAAGGCCTCCCGGTCATGGGCTTTCCGGTCATTATCGTCGGAGGCATCTACACCGGCACCCTCAGCCCTACCGAGGCCGCGGCTGCGGCGGTGTTCTACGCCCTGCTCCTGGAGACCCTCATCTACCGCAGTCTGACCACGGACCGCCTTGTTGACTCATTCTTGCAGACCGGGGTGATCACCGGAGTGGTCTTCATCCTGGTCGGAGCCGGACAGGCCTTTTCCTGGATGATCGGCTTCATGCAGATCCCCCAGCAGCTGCTGCCCCCCCTTTTCGGCCCTGATCCATCCATGCTCAGAGTCATGCTCATCGTCGTTATAGTCTATTTTGTAGCCTGCATGTTTGTGGATCCCATTGTGGCCATTTTTATATTAAGTCCTATCTTCCAGCCTTACGTGGTCAGTGCCGGCGTGGATCCCATTCTCTTGGGAACCCTGGTCACCCTGCAGGCAGCCATTGGGTCAGCCACCCCTCCTTTTGGCTGTGACATTTTCACTGCCCAGCTCATATTTCGACGTCCGTACCTGGAAGTCATAGGCCACTCCCTGCCCTTTCTGCTCATGCTCATAATCGCTACTGTCCTTCTGATTGTCTTTCCGCAAATCGCCCTTTGGCTGCCCAACATGGCCATGGGGGGATGATGGGCCGGTGGTCGGTAGTCGGTGGTCGGTAAAAAACTTGAATCTCAAACATCACGGCGTCAACTGCTCAAGGATATTGACAACATCGCTCACATCAGCCAGGAGACACGTTCATGTCCCTGAAACACCTACGCATTTTCCTTGCCTTCCTCGTCGTTCTAGCTGGAGGCTCGCCAGGTTGGGCAGCCGAGGTTGAGCATCAATGGCAGATCGCCCTTGAAGAGATCGAGGGCAGCATGCAGCATGAGTACGCCCGCACCTTTGCCCAAGCACTGCAAGAAAGATCCAAAGGCCGGATCACCTGCTCGATCCGCTTTTACGGAGAACTGGGAACGTCAGATGATATCACCAGACTGGTCCAGAACCAGGATATTGAGTTCGCTTTCCAGTCCCCGGGGCATCTGGGCTCCGAGATCCCCGAAGTCCAGGTCTTCTCTATCCATTACCTCTTTCCCACCAAACGCGAGCTTGTGGAAAAGGTGCTTCGGCACGGGCCGCATACGCGGAGGACACTGCAGAAATACTACAACCGACACGATATGGAGTTGCTGTCCGTTATCGATGAAGGCTGGCAGATCTGGACCGCGAACAAGCCGTTGCGCCGACCTGCTGATTTCGACGGACTCACCTTCCGGGTCATGTCGTCTCCTTTCTTGATCACCGCCTACCGCCTGTATGGAGCGTATGTGATCACAGTCCCTTACAGTCAGATCTACAGCGAACTGGCTCTGGGCCGGATAGATGCCCAGACCCAGCCTTTTTTCGCCCTGCAGGAGATGAAGTTTTATGAAGTTCAGGACTATATGATCAAGGCCAACCAGCTCCCGTTCATCGCTACCTTTGTCGCCAGTCATGATTTTATGACCCGGCTGCCGGATGATATGCGGAGCATTATCCTGGAGTCTGTAGAGGCCGCGAATGAATTCATCTTTGACCTGGAGCCGAAGCTGAATCAGCAGCGAAAGCAGATGATCATGGAGGCCAAACCCTCTATGACCTTTATTCAGCTGACTGAGGAGGAGATCGCCGCTTTCAAACAAAGGGCCGAGCCCCTGCGGGGCAAATTTCTGGAAATGGGCGGAGACGGAGCCGAAGAGGTGCTGAATGCGGTCCTGGCCGACATTGAATGGGCCGCGGGACAAGAATAATCGGCCTGGCGGGGGCGCATTGCCTTGAGATGCAAACCAGCAGCCAGTATTGCTGAGAGGAGGGTGACATGCAGGCAGAAGAAGTCAAGCAGGGCAGGACATTTGTCCTCCGCTTGGAAGATGGAGACATCGTCCATCAGTGCATTGAGGATTTTGCCCGAGAAAACGGAGTTCAAGCCGCGGCCCTGATCATTCTCGGCGGGGCGGATTCAGGCAGCAGACTGGTCGTAGGCCCAGAAGACGGTGATCAAAGGCCGATCACCACCTTGCAGCATGTTTTGGAGGCAGTCCACGAGATCGCAGGCACCGGAACCATCTTCCCCAATCAGCAGGGCGAACCGGTTTTGCACATGCATATGGCCTGCGGTCGGAACAGTGAAACCCGCACAGGGTGCATCAGATCCGGGGTCCAGGTATGGCAGATCATGGAAGCTGTGCTCTTTGAGTTGAGCGATAGCCGTGGCCAGAGGGCAGCAGACCCGGAACTCGGTTTTCAGGTGCTGCAGTTGCCCCAATAAGCTGTTGTCCGCTTTTTTTCAGCCGGCAAAGCCACAACCTGCTCCCCTGGAGAGCAGGTTGACCTTCCGGCTCACTGACACACAGGCTCTGCTCCGGAGTCCAGACCGGCCAGATACTCGCTGACCACCGCCCGTTCCTCCGTGGTCATCTCCATGCCTTTGTGTGCCATGCGGTCCACAACATTCTCCCAATAGGCCGGATCCTTTCCCAGATTCAAGCAGGTAATCTGGTTGGAGTGACAGGATACGCACTTGGCCATAAGCAGCTCCTGCCCCCTGGGCTGTGTCTCTCCTTGACAGCCGAACAACCCCAAAATGCCGAGCAAGACAAACACACAGACACAAAACCGCATACGTCCTCCTTTTGTGCTCGATGCCTGAAGAGTCCCTACCGGACGTTGCCGGGCTTGCCTGCCAGAAGTGCATTGTGCCGCTTAAGAACATGTGGAGGTTGAATGCGGGTAAATCCTGCCTCCTCCAGAAGGCCCTCCATATCCTGCAATGAGACCCGGTGGGCGTATGGTGGTCCGAAGGGGGCGGCTTCCTTTTTCCAGTCCACCACCAAGACCCGTCCTTCTGCCCGCAATATTCGATACGCCTCCTGCATCATTGTGTCCGGATGGTCGAACTCATGCAGGACATTGGCCATAATCATCAGATTCATAGTATTGGCAGCAAAGGGCAGCGCACTTTCTCCGATCCGGACCAAACCGATGCGCTGCCGCTCATCGGCACTCAGACTGCCCTGCAGCCACTGTAGAACATCCCTGGACACATCGCAGGCCCAGATAAAGCCGCCCGGTCCCAGCCGACGGCACAGCGGCCGGGTATAAAAACCTGTTCCGGCCCCAATATCAATTGCCCTGCCAACCCGCTGTACACAAAAAGCACTGAGAATATGCTCCGGATCTTCATACTCCAGGCGCTTGGGGTCTTCCAAAGACGACATGTGCTTGGGATCAAATTTGTGCTTGGCCATGCAGTATGTCCTTGATCTGTTCTCCGCTGGGGGTAGACGCAGGAGAAAAGAATGATAACAATGTATCGTGCAGAGTTCGAATACAGGTATACGCGAATGTATACCGGTTGCGGACCAAAGAAAAGGCACATCCCTTGGACGACGGCATTCACCCCACAGCAAGGAGGTCAGCTATGCGTTTATACTCCCCATCATTTCAGGATCAGGCCACAATTCCAGTCAAGCATGTCATGCCCGGGGCCGGGGGGGACAACGTCTCCATCCCCTATGCCTGGGAAGACGTGCCTGCCCAGGCCGAATCCCTGGCCTTGGCCCTCATCGATCCCCATCCGGTGGCCAACAACTGGATCCACTGGCTGGTGATCAACATCCCGGCCCAAACCGCCTCTTTGCCCGAAGGGGCTTCAGGGCAGAACATGCCCCAAGGCAGCCAGGAGTTGCAAAATTCCTTCGGGAAGCCGGGTTACGGAGGTCCTCAGCCGCCGGCCGGAACCGGAGGGCATCCCTATGTAGCTACCCTGTATGCCTTAAACGCCGCATCCATTGACCTGCCGAAAAATGCGAGTCTGGACCAGTTCTACAAGGCCATTGAAGGCAACGTCCTGGACCAGGCCGAGTACACCGGAATGTTTGAGCAGTAAATACAAAAGCTGCTCGGTTGCACCTTTGGCCCAACCGAGCAGCTTTTTCAGCGAAGGAGCTTTACCGCACAGAAATCGCCGCACATGGCGCACTCTTCTTTAGCGGCGAAGGTCTCCCTGCGGCGGCGGACCATGTCCGGGTCCAGACTGAATTCCGTGATTTTCTCCCAATCCAGATCCTTTCTGGCCCGGGAGATAGCAGTGTTTCTCTCCACTGCCTGCCTGCGGCCCAGGGAGACCTCGGCGCAATGGGCCGCGACCAGGGAGGCCTTTACCCCCTGCCATACATCGTGCTCATTGGGCAGGGTCAGGTGCTCGGCCGGGGTCAGGTAGCACAGGAAGTCAACTCCGGCCGTAGCGGCCAGGGCCCCGCCGATGGCCCCGGCAATATGATCATAGCCCGGGGCGATGTCTGTGGGCAAAGGACCGAGGACATACAGCGGGGCCTGGCCGCAGAGCCGCTTCATGGCCTGGATCTGGGACTGGACCAGGTGCAGAGGCACATGCCCCGGGCCCTCCACCATTGCCTGCACCCCGGCCTGCCTGGCTTTCTTGACCAGCCCGGCCAGAATGACGACTTCCTCCCACTGGGCCCGATCACCGGCATCCGCGCCAGCCCCCGGGCGCAGACCGTCTCCCAGGCTGATGGTCACGTTGTGTGCCAAACAAATGTCCAAAAGCCGGTCATAGTCTTCCAGCAAGGGATTCTCCCTGTCGTTGACCTCCATCCACCGGGCCAGAATGGACCCGCCCCTGGAGACGATGCCCAAGCTCCTGTCCCCTTCCCTGGCCATGGCTGCGGCCTGGGCGCTCACCCCGCAGTGCAGGGTCATAAAGTCCACCCCTTGCCCAGCCTGGTGTTCGATCTCGGCAAACATGTCCTCAGCCGGGATTCGGCCCGGATCTTCTCCGTTCGCAATATATTTCTGGGCCACACTGTACAGGGGCACTGTACCCAACGGCATGGGTGTAGCCTGCAGTATCCGCCGGCGAATGACATCCAGATCCCCCCCGGTGGACAGATCCATGACAGTATGCGCCCCGGCCTGATAGGCAGTGACCGCTTTGTTCACTTCCAGGTCGGGATCATTCATAAACGGAGAGGTCCCGATATTGGCGTTCACTTTGACCGCCGCCGGTTGACCGATAAGGACCGGCTGCACGTTTTCATGTTCGGGGTTGGCCAAGAGGACCATGCTCCCGTTCTCCAGCCCGGCCTGAATACTCTCACTCTCCAGGCCTTCCTCCTCAGCTATCTGCCGTCCATGTTCGGACCACAGGCGGCTTAGAACTGTATTTTTATGTAACATCCCGGTCTCCTTTATATTTCCTCCCGCAGCCGGGCGTCGATCAGCTGAGCCGCCTTTTGTCCGGACAAGAGCATCCCGCCGAAGATCGGTCCCATCCGGTAGGATCCAAAAGAAGCGTTCGCGGCCATGCCGCTGACATACATCCCCGGAAATATCTCTCTTGTGTTCTCCACTGTTGTCCGCTCCGCTCGTTCGGCCCACATGGACTGTTCGCCCTCAATACCTCCGGAAGGGGTGAACAACCGGACATCGTTTTTCCTGATCAGGGTGTGCAGAACCTCCAGGGGATGACCTGTGCTTTCAATGACATACTTGCTCTCAATAACCACAGGATCGATATGCAGGCCGGCTATCTCCACCGGACTGGAATTAATGACCAGGCCGGTAACCTTTTTCTGACCTCCATCCTCTCGAATAAGCACATCTTCCACACTGATGCAGTTGAAGACCTTTGCCCCGCTCAGACAGGCCTTGGAAGCCAGGGTGGTTGTTGCGGCAATAGCGTCAGCCGTGTAGTAGCCGTCCCGGAAAAGGATCAGCGGTACTCCGGCCTCTTCCAGAACGGTTTTCCCCTCTTCCTGGACCACGATTGTGTTCCAGGTCATTCCTCCCCCCCACATGCCTCCGCCGATGGAGAGCTTGCGCTCAAACACAGCCACGTTCCACCCTTGGCGGGACAGATGCCAGGCCGCGGTCAAACCGGACGGCCCCGCCCCGACCACTGCGATGTCCACCTGCAGGCAGGACCGGAACTTCTCATAATAGGAATCCATAATGGCTTCAGTGATCACGACCTCTTCCAATCCCATGCTCTCCTCCTTTTTCCCATGCACGACCATTCCCGAGAAACCCTATGCAGATAGAAGCACGGTGCTCTTATCTGCATACCCAATCAGACTGCCCCACAGGAATGCATGGGTGAGCGCGAACAGGAAGAACAGGTTCGGGGGCGCATAAGCGCCCCATCTGCTCCGCACCGCGTCGGCCGCTGGCACAACCGGACCATGGCCGGCACGGCAACAAACGTCCTGCAATCAGCTCAGCTGATGCGCATTCCTATGGCTGCTAATGGGGATTCCGGAACGGCAAAGGCGAGAACAAATCCAGAGATGAGATACAGACAAAGAGAGGAGTACTCATCCGATTCCCTACGACAGCATGAACTGTATCAGGTTCTGTGGGTATGCTCTCAGTCCCGGCCGTCTGCCGGAACACCCCAATCGGAACGATGAAAGGATAGGGCCTTGAACCGTAGAGGTCAAGGACAATATCTAAAACCTATTTCTCAAGCACAGACCTGGCAATCTCCATGGTCCCCTGGGCCATGACCGAGTCGTCAAGATCTTGCAGACCAAACCAGGCGGCTTCCAGGGCATCACCGCCAGGGCACAAGCGACCGGAGGCGACAAAGACCTGAAAATCCATAATCAGATAATGAAAACGTATCCGTTCCTGCGGGTCCGGCTCAACATACTCAAAGTGGGTGAGCAATTTCCCCACCCGGACCTGGAGGCTGGTTTCCTCCCGCATTTCACGGACAACGGCCTGCCGGAGGCCTTCACCCAGCTCTACTCGTCCCCCTGGGATGGTCCACAAGCCTTGGGATGGGGCCTGTCCCCGCTTAACCAGCAAAATCCGATCATGCTGAATCAGCACACCGCCCACAGCCACTATTGGAACGTTTGGATATTCAGACAACGATATCTCCTTATATTCTGTTTGCTGCGCTTCCCGCAGCATTGCCTAATGCCCCACCCCCAGCACTCTGGGCAGCCACAGGGCCAGATCCGGCCACAACAGCAACAGGACAACACAGACAACAAAACACGGCAACAACAACCCAACCCCTTTGTACACCATAGCCAGGCTCACCTCCCGGTCCATGGAGGCGACGATAAAGGTATTTATGCCCACCGGCGGGGTTACCGCCCCCATAGTGGTCACCAGGGTAATCCAGACTGCAAACCAGGCCGGATCGTAGCCCAAAGACTGGGCCACCGGGAAAAAGATGGGGATGGTGATCAAAAGCAGGGCCAACGCATCCATAATCGCCCCGCCCAGGAGGTAGATGCAGAAGATGCAGGCCATGACCATCACCGGGGATATGGACATGGAGGCCACCAGACCGGAAATCTCGTATGGAACCCTGGTCACGGTCAAAAAGCGGCCGAAAATAACCGCTCCAAGGATAATGACCATGATCATGCACGAAATGCGCAATGTGTCGTCAAAGGCCTTCCACAGATTGGTCCAGGACAGTCGACGCCCGGCCATGCTGATGATCAGGGCCAGGGCCGCGCCTGCCGCGCCGGCTTCGGTCGGGGTGAAAAACCCGACCATCAGACCGACCATGATCAGGGCGAACAAAAGGAGCATCTCAACAGCTCCGGCCAGAGAGCGCAGACGCTGGGTCCAGCTTGCATGTTCACACCCCGGCCCCAGGCTCGGGTTCCAGGTGCAGACTGCCCAAATGGCCAGAAGGAACAGCAGGCTGAGGACAAGGCCGGGACCGAGGCTGGCCCAGAACAGGACCCCGATGGACTGTCCGGTCTGCAGGCCGATAATGATCAGGACCACGCTGGGAGGAATGAGCACGCCCAGGGTAGCTCCGCTGGCCACCACCCCGGAACTGAACATGGGGCTGTAGGCGTATTTTTTCATTTCCGGCAGGGCCACGCTGCTCATGGTTGCGGCTGTGGCCGTGTTCGATCCGCATATAGCCGCAAACCCGGCACAGGCCAAAACCGTAGCCATGGCCAGACCGCCCCGGACATGCCCCAGCCAGGCATGTGCCGCACGGTACATGCGCTGGTTGACCCCGGCATAAAAACAGATCTGGCCCATGAGGATAAACAGCGGGATCACGGTCAACCCGTAGGACGAGAACACCTCCCAGGTCTGCTCGCTGATCATGCCCAGGGCGGCCTGCAGATTAATCACTTTCCAAAAGCCCAAAAAACCGACCATAGCCATGGCAAAGCCAACTGGTATGCGCAGAAAGAATATGGCTCCCAACAGAATCAGGATCCCCAGGATACCCACAGCAGTCGCGCTCATCCCTCTCCTCCCCTGCCCTTCAGAGAAGCCCAGGCCTGAAAAAGGAGGTTCAGGACCAGGCCAAGAAATCCCAGCCCCACGAGGATGACTGCTGGATAATAGGGAAGATGAAGGGTCTCGGATAGTTCGCCGCTCGTTTTCAGGTCCCGGCTGAGCAGAAACATCCGCCAGGCAAGGAGACTGAAAAACAGGGCGGCCACCAAGGAGGCAGCCGCATCCAATCCCCTGCGGAGGAGACCAGGAAGCATCTGATCGAAGAAGTTAACCTGGATATGCCCCCTGGCCTCCTGAGTCCCGCCCATAGCCAGTGCGGCGATCATGGCCCCGCCCAGCCCCATCAGTTCATACGTCCCGGTCACCGGCAGGCCCAGACTGCGCAAAACCATGTTGGCGCTGCCCAGAGCAACCATGCAAAACAGGACACCAGCTCCGACGCCGGTGCTTATCCTGTTCAGAAGCTGCAACAGGTGTGTCCTCTGCCGCGTGCAATCCATACCGTCCCTTCTCCTTTCATATCACCCCGCATGCCTGCCAAGACACAGGCACGCGGGCTAATTCCAGGTCGTTGTTTTGGCCTTTATTGCTCATCTTGTGCATATCTTTCTTTCAAGGCCAGCATATCCTGGTATATCTCCTCTGCGGGCAGACCTGCGTCCGCGGCTTCCTGTTTCCATTCCTCGATAATCGGAGCTACCTTGGCCTGCATCTCCCGCATATCCGTGTCCGGGAGCCTGTCCACCTGTGTGGAATGCTCTTGTTGTGCATAGGCCAGCGCCTCCTGAACATGCCGGTCCATATACTCCCCGGTCCATTCGGCCTGCTCCGGTCCCAGATCATTCATCACTTCCTGGACATCCGCAGGCAGGCTGTTCCAGACATCTTTATTCATGACCACGGCAAACGGATAGACCTGAAGGTTTAAAATCGTCTGATACGGACAATAGGCGGCGTAATTGAAATCCTTGAGGACTTCCAGGGAAGACAGCAGGCCCTGGACAACCCCCTTTTGCAGGGCTTCCGGCGTCTCGGACATGGGCATGGACACCGGAGTGGCCCCCAACAGTTCCAGGCTCCGGGACAAGCTCCCAGAAGCTCTGATTTCCAGGCCCTGGAAATCTTCCAAAGCCGCAACTCTTTTCTTAGACATCAGATTGGAGGGGGCAGAGGTAAACATGGTCAGCACCTTAACTTCGGAAAACTCCTCCGGCGCATACTTGGTGTACACATCCCACAATACTAGGCTGGCTGTTTCCGCTGAGGTAAAACCCACCGGCAGCCCCACGGCTGAGGTCAGAGGAAAGACCCCCGGCAGATAGGCCATGCTCGAACAGCCGATATCCGCCTGGCCCTGGGCCACTCCCCGAAACATGGCCTTGGCCCCGAGCAGGGTCCCGCCGGGAAAAGTATTGATCTGGACCTTGCCGTTGGTTCGCTCCTCGACCTCGGCCTTCCACCGCTCCATCTGCACACAGGGAAAGGTCTGGGCCGGGGGGAAGTTGGCGTAATTGAGCACAATCTCCTTGGCCTCCACCGTTCCGCTCAGGACTGCAAGCAGGATAAAGCCCCCGAGTGCCGTCAGTCTGTTCATAGCCCCTCCGTTGATTTGTGCGTGTTTCATATCATTCGTGGACACAAAAAAGGCCGCAAGCTGGAGTGCTCGCGGCCCAAAATCTCGGCTGCATGCCGTGTCTGTCTATAATCCACCCCTGTTTGGACCGCACTTTACCTGTGGCCAGAACCGCCAAGCCCAGGCCTGAACACGAGGAGGAAGAAAAAGGTCCAAACAGTTGTTTTGAGTCATGGAACGAATCATGAGCCAAATCCTCCCGGCTGTCAAGACTTTTCACGCCTGAGAATACATTCATCGATGCGGGATGTAGGCCAGCACATCTATGGCCTGAAAGCTCTCCAGAGCGGCCCAGATGACGAAAAGGGCATAGAACCCGAGCAAGCCCAACGCTTCCTGCCGGGTGAGGACCATATGGGTGCGCATCATCAAGAACAGGATCAGAGTGGCCAGGGTGAGGACTGCCATGAGCGGAGCGGTCAGGGAGAAATTTATGGTTGCTGTCCCGGCGATGAGGATCCCTAGGGGAATACAGCACAGGAGATCAAAGATATTGCTGCCCAGCACATTGGCCGTGCTGGTCAGGCTGCGGCCGTTTTGGGCCGCTCGGACCGAAACAAAGCCATCCGGGATGGATGTTCCGGCAGCCACGATGGTTATACCCCATAGAAAGTCCGGGGTATCCAGGATCCGGCCGAAATTCACCGCCGCCCGGACCAAGCCCTCGACCCCGACCAGGATCAACCCCAGGGCCAGCCCCAATGTGAGCCATTCGGCCTCCGGCCGGACATACGATCCGTCCACCTCAGACACAAATTCTATGCTGTCCTGGTATTGGATGAAAATATACACCGCGTACAGGCCCAAGGGGAGCAGGGCCAACCCCCGGGTCATCTCTCCCATGAGCAAACCATCCGCAGACGGAACAGGGTGATAGATGACAGCAAAAGAGAAGGTCAGCAGCAGGACCGCTATGGCGATCATATAGAACTGGCTTTCCTTGTACACCAGGTCTCGATTCGAGGTCAGCTGCTCATTTCCCAGCAAGCCGGACAAGGCGGGAATAATCAAGATATTGAACAGGGCCGAGCCGACGATTGCCGAAACGCCGAGCTCGAATGTCCCGTGAACCAGAGTGGAAACAACCACCGTAGCCAGCTCCGGAAAGCTGGACCCGATAGCCACAATGATCGATCCCTGGACGATATCCGGCAGCCCATAGTAGATGGAAAGCCGTTCACTGGCCACTTCAAGCAGGCCGCTTCCCTTCCAGACAACAGCAGTCCCCACAACAGCAACAGCAGCCCAGATCAGCACCTCTTCGATCAAAGTACTCCCTGGATTTTAGCAAAGATTTTGGCAATGCATGCGTACTCTTTTTTCATAACTATAGCCTGAATAATCGTTTCATCGACATTGAGATAATCATGAACCAGGACATTGCGACACCCGACCATGCTTTGCAACATCTTATGCTCATCAGTATTAATAATCCCGTTTCGTTTCAAAACATCTATGGCTTCTCTGCTTTTGGAAACCTTAATCCCCAAATAGACATCTGCAACATACCTGGAGAATCCAATAAGTGATTCCACCAAAACCTGCAAACCACGCTCAATGGCCAGCATATCGGTTTCAGTCAGATTGTTCTTCACCTGATAGGCATCCAAGATCCGCAGCATCCTGGTAATATGCTGTTGTTGCTCCTGCTCATACAGGTAATCCCGGTCAGTCATATACATAGTCCTTTTCAATCTTGGATATGATCGAGTATTCGACCCGGCGCACATGGGGAACCAGCCGGTCATAGATCCTCTGGCCCATGATGATATTCATCTGCAATGCAGGGGGAACAATTTCCAAATCCACAACAGAAACCTGATCATACATCAATAGCTCCCTCTGCAGGACCTCCTCCACTTTCTGCGGTCGCAGCACTCGTTCAAAGAGATCGGGCTCAAACACGGAAAACAAGACTGCCAGATCCCAGTCACTGTCCGGCCGTTCCCTGCCCTTGGCCCGGGAACCATAGAGATAGATGGCATCTACTTCAAAATTAGCCTGGATGAGATCCACCATCCTATCCATAAATTTTCCTGCCTGCATACAACGCAACCAACCCTTTGGCTTATGTACGTCCAGGCCATAAGTCTCAATTGACCCGGTACAACTGGTGTCAAGCTTTTCCAGCATATCCTTATAATTTGACAGCTTACCTGCTGAGATTATAGTTCAAGTGAGAAGTTTGGTATCAGCTACCATCCTCTGTGCATGGCTTACATTTCACCAAACAAGCTGTTTTCTGTCCATAGAAGGAGGTTTGACAACGTGGTTTTCCATCTGGAAAAGAATCAACGCAAGACTGCTGTTGCTGCGGGTGTGATCGGCAACATAATGGAGTGGTATGATTTTGCACTCTACGGCTACATGGCCTCTATCCTGGCAGCCCTCTTCTTCCCCAGCGAAAATACCGTGGCTTCACTCTTGGCTACATATGGCGTGTTCGCTGCCGGTTTCATCATGCGCCCCTTGGGCTCGGCCGCCTTCGGCTGGCTGGGGGACACCGTCAGCCGAAGCACTGCCATGTTTATCTCCGTGGCCATGATGGCTATTCCCACGGTGGTATTGGGACTTTTGCCCACATATGAATCCATAGGTTTGGCCGCCCCAATTCTTCTGGTTCTTGTCCGGCTGACACAGGGACTCTCGGTTGGGGGAGAGTTTTCAAGCTCTGTGACTTACCTTGTCGAGACCTCCCCTGCAGACAAACGGGGGCTCTCCGGCAGCTATGCCAATGTGGGCAGCATGGCCGGGATGCTTCTGGGATCTGGCATGGCCGCTCTAACAACCAACCTGTTGCCCAGCGATACGGTCCATGCCTGGGGATGGCGGCTGCCTTTTCTTTTTGGGGCCATCCTTGGTCTTATCGCCATCTGGCTGCGGCGTAACTTGCCCAAGTCATCCCAACTTCAAGACCACGACACCCAACGAGGGGAGACTTCTCCCCTGAAGGAAGCCTTCACGGCAAACATAAAAGAAACCATCCAGGCCATCCTCGTGGCTTCATCGTATGGGGCGCTATTCTACATCTCACTTGTTTTCCTGCCCAACTGGCTCAAAGAGTACATCGGCTTTCCCCTCAACCAGGCAATGACCTACAACACATTGGCCACGGCTCTCCTGCTTGTGCTGGTCCCGGTCATGGGCTGGTTAAGCGACCGTTTCATCAGGCGAACTCGCATTGTAGCCATCTCTCTGGGGCTTTTCGCCTTCAGTGCTTATCCCCTGCTTGCTTGGCTTGAAGGAGGAAGCATCGTGGCAGTAATCGTTGTTCAGATTCTCTTTGCGGTCTTCATTGCCGTGCTTTGCGGGGTGGCCCCAGCCATGTTCGTGGAACTCTTTCCCACCAAAGACCGGCTTTCCGGATATTCTGTGGCCTACAACCTCGGTCTGGGGGTTGTGGGCGGGGCGACTCCTATGATTTCGACCTGGCTGATTTCTATCACCGGGAACAAAAACGCCTTGGCCGGAATCATGATCTGCGTCGCCGTTATCGGGGTGGCTGCCCTTTTCTGGATGCGCGACCGCAGCAGGGAACAGCTCAGATAGCACTCTGAAAGAGGGTATCCCTATGGTGACCACTACAGGCTCAAGCTCGAGCACCTAAAGATAACGGTCCTGAATTTCCCCTTAGGCACATATGATTGCTTGACAAGATGTTTTTTGACAAAAATTGACAAAAACGATTATGTCAGCGTCACAGGCCACATGGATGATGATACCTTGGAGGAACAGGAGCTGCTGGCGGATACCATCATTGTTTTAGAAGATAACTAACCCAAGCTTTGGCTCTCCTGGACCGACTCATGCACAACGTGCATCATTCAGTTAGCGTAGCAGGGCTTCCGGTCTTGGGAGGCTCTGCAAAACCAGGCAAACAGCTAAAGCCGACCGCCTCCCCACTTTCCATAGGGAGGCGGTCCCTGTAAAAAGGTTGACCTTGCAAGTCTTATCACCGATCAACATTTAGAAATCAAGAAGCTCTCCAAGTAAGGACTTCTTCTTTTTCTTTTTTTCGTAACGATCCTCCTTGTCGTGGTGCTTTCCCTGATCCCTCCGATCATTTTCCTGCATTGAAGGAGCCTGTTCAGACATGGTCCGTTCAATGATTTTGTCCAGTTCTCCCCGGTCCAGCCAAACTCCACGACATTCTGGGCAATAATCGATCTCGATTCCTTGCCGATCGGTCATAACCAGATTTGTGTCTTTACATACCGGACATTTCATACTGCTCTCCTTTTCTTTTACATATAGTTCATTGTTTTTTCCGCCAACATCTTCAAATCTCGGTAACCTTGACCATATCTCCTGTGCACAGTTTCTGCAGTCAATCCATAATATCCCAGATCATAACGGTGTCTGCTGCGATAAGATGCAGCCGCCTCCGCCTCCTGATCCAGGATGCTGGCATACGTATAGGATAGTGGGATTTGCAAGCGTTCATATATGCTCTGGACACAACTTTTTATCCCTTCTTGAAGCTCATGCATATCAAACAGCAAATACCCCTGCTCATTCTTTGAGGACAACACATGGGCCAGATGAGAATAATAATACTCCATCAAGTCCAACCATCTATCACGAAAAATCTCGGTGTCGAAGGGGTTGGCAAACAGCCGCCAGCCTTCTTCCATGGCACTGATCTGGGAGGGCACTGCTTCCACAGGGGAACGGGCGCAGGCTACCAGACGGGCCTGAGGAAAAGCCGCGAGCAGACTCTCCAGCATGGGGGTAAAGGAGACATTTTTAGACAAGAATATCTTCTGCTCTCCAAAAACGTACAGATGCCTCTGGACCATGGTGTAGTAAAAAGCCATTACCCGCCGGCGTTCCGATTGCTGCAACTGGTCATCAAAAAAAGCCAATTTCTGTATCTCCGGAGCAAAAGGAAAGGGCACAATAAGCAGAAAGCAGCACAAAATCGGGGATAGGAGCAGAAAATCCTCTTCCGCATCCTGAAGGCTCAAGGGGTGGACATCATCCAGGGAAGAAGCCAATCGCCTGCAGATCCAGGATATAATTCGGCCGCCCGGCTGACCCAAAAAACGGTCAATTTTGGACATGCCCAAAATAAGCAACCGTTCACAGATAGCCGGGGCCAGAAGCAATTCCCAAAGAGTGAAGGTAGTAAACTGCTCCCTGTCCCGGGCCAGGACCCGGTGCAGGAAGGTGGTCCCACTGCGGGGTATGCCGACCACGAAAACCGGTGCCTTGGGAGAGACGTGGTGGTAATCCGGAAAAAGGACCTCATCCAGGAGCAGGGCTGCCCAGTGCACGATCTGAAGAAGGGCAAAGGCGGGCAAAAATAAGAACATAACCACCATCCTTTTCAGCGACGGCGGCCGGGGATACGGCTTTGGGGGGCAGAATGTCCGCCCAGCCAGCCGGATAAACAACCGGGCAGAGCGGCCGAACATAGACAGGGAAACCGGATGGCATTTCTCGGAAAAGACCTGATCACCAGCTGAACATTGCGGCCCCTTTGGACCTTGCCCATGCTCCAGATCGGCTGGTTTTCGTCTGGAAATCACAATGTTCCGGCCGGTTCGCCAGGCCAGAATCATAAAAATTCCCCCGGCTGCGACACCGGCGATGGCCAGCGGGGACTGGGACAAAAGCCAGGGGATGCCCCCATCGCCGATGAAAACATAGGCAATCGTGCCGGGCAAGGCCCCAAGCATACTGCCCATTAAATAGGTGCAGAACCGGATGCGGCTTAAACCCAGCATCCAGTTGACGGGCGGAAAGAGATAAAACAGAAGGCGGAGCAGGACCACAGGCTTGATCCCGCTTGATTGCGGGCTGTTCCCGAACCTGGATATACGCTTGGGAATATGAGCGGCAAAAAAATCCCGGGCCACATGCCGGCTGAGGAAAAACCCCAGGCTGGCAGCAGCCAGCCCCCCCAGAAAGGAAATATGCAATGCCGCTGGGAAAGACCACAGCAGCCCGGCGGCGACCACGAAAATGGCTGGGGGAATACCCAATGCCCCCCCCAGGACAAAAAGTGCGGCAAAGAGCAGGAATCCCTGCCATCCCCGGCCATCAACCAGAGCAACCAAAGCATGCGGTTCGCTGACCACATCACCCAGCCCGGCCGCCCAAAAAACAAAGAAAAAGGCCAGAATACCGAGGACGATCAGGGGGTTAAGCCATTTTTTGAGCCGGGAAGAATTCCGCTTTGATTCCCGGATCTTCATCCCCTCTCCGGCTGAATCTGCCCATCCCTTCGTCCATCCTTCTGACAGGAGATGTTCCAAAAAGAGAGGAAGCTTTCCCGGCAGGAGTACCTTTGGGCATAGCTTCTGGCCTTTCGCCCCATCCCGGCCATCAGCTCCGGATTGTCGCACAGCCGGAGAATGGCCTGCGCAAATCCATCGGCCATTTTGTCATCAGCCGGGACCACAATCCCGGTTTCTCCATCCAGCATATTTTCCTGCGGACCTCCCTGGTCGGTCACAATCACCGGCAGACCTGAAGCCTGGGCCTCGATGACCGCACTGCCCATAGTATCTACCGTGGAAGGAAAGACGAAGATATCGCTTGAGGCATAGGCCTGGGCCAGGTCATCGCCGCGTAAATAACCGGTAAACAAGACCGGCAAATCCTGGCAGGTGTTTTGCATCTCGGCCAAATACGGACCTTCACCAACAACAACCAGATACACATTGTTCCGTACCTGGCTCATTGTGCGCATGATCACCTCTAAGACGTGGAGATTTTTTTCCTTGGATACCCGGCCGGCATAGATCAGTTTTGTCACAGGCTCCGGCAGGCTGTAATGGGTCTGAAAATAGCCGTTCCGTTTGGCTGGATGGAAGTCGGAGGTATTGATACCCGGTTGCTGGACAACCATCTTTTCCCTGGGCAAGCCCTTGCAGGCTAGCTCATCCGCAGTAGCCGCCGAAGGGACAGAGATCACATCCATCTGCCCGTAAAACCAGGTCACGTATTTCCAGACCAGCCCTTCAAGCTGGGCATCTCCAGTCAAGGACCGTACAGTTTGAGGTAACGAGGTATGGTAGGTGCCCTGAAAGGGAAGGCCAAGCAGCCGGGCCACGGCCAGGGCTGCCAGGCCCATTGATCCAGGTGTTTCAGCATGAATGCAGGTGAAACGCTGCTCATAGCAGTAGGCCAGTATATCCAGGATGGGGGGATAGGGAACTTTTAATTCCGGATACTCCGGGAGATCGAATTCGCCGATAGGTTCAAAGGAGGCCACATTGGATTCCTGCTCCCGGCCTGAAGTGCAATTGAGCACGGTCAAGGGCTTTCCGGTCAGGCGGGCAGCCTCCAGCCGCAGACGGATCACTGTCGCTACCCCGTTAGTTTCATCAAGCGTATCGGTAAACAGGGCCAAATGCTGCCCGTTGCTGCGCTGGACAGAACGATCACCCTTAGACCATTGCAGGCACTTTAGGCTGAATTTTCTGTCTCTGGCAAAAAGGGCGTAGGAAACAAGATAAGGAGCAAGCAGCAGGTGCAGCGAAGTCATCGACCCCAGAGACGGAAAGAGAGACAAAAGGTCTGCTCTGCTGAGTTTGGAGAGCATATCCCGGCCTGTATCTGCACTGAGATGGGCAAATACCCGCTGCATAAAGCGCTTCCATGTCCCGCTTTGCTCCCTTGGGCCTGAGTCAGTCCCCTGCATATCCTCCAGCAGTTCAGGCTGGGCGGAAAGGACTGCATGGGCCGCTTGCTGGAATTGTCCCCAAAAGGATGTGCCCCAAAAGGCCATTCCCGGCATTTCCCAATCGATGAGCTGCTCAGATTCCCTTCCTTGCCTCTGGTCCGGTGGCAAAAGGGTCTGCTCCAAAAAAACAAAGGGGGCTTTATCCTGCATCAGCTCCCGGAAATGGAAGGAATGACTGTAATACTGATATATGATGCTGTACAGGTTGTGGGCCAGGCCCTGGGGACCCGCCTCATAGGTATGCACTGTATGCATATTGTCGGAAATGCCTCGCAGAAAGTCCTGGACGCAGTTTGCCTTCGGCACCTCGGTATACGAAAAGCCCATGGACAAAGAGGAATGATCGTCTGAGCCGCTGATCAGATATTTTTGACAGGGGTCCTCTCCGCTGGGAGCAATGGCATAACGTTCGGCAAGCTCAGAGATTCTCTCCTGGCTCATGCCGTTCAGGATTCTGCGCAGCACAGTATTCTGCAAACTATCCCGGGCTCCGTTCAGTTCGAAATAGGTGAACAAGAGCAAAAGCTGCTGAAAGTGCTTCACCTCAAGCATTCCGTCCACGCTGTACATAGGATGGGCCAGGGCATGGAATATATTCTCGGCCTGTAAATACTGAACCAGCTCAAAAACATTCTCCCGCACTCTGGAAATGTCGTCGTGCTGTTTTTCGTTGATATCGTAGACCAGCACATGCACTTTGCAGCCATCACCAGGAAAACTTGCCGTCACCTCCTCACTGAGGAATGTATCCGGCAGATGGGCAATCTCCAGATTCCCGCCAATAGTGTCATGATCGGTGATAGTGACCAAGTCCATACCACGATTTTTCAAGCTCTGATATAGATACTGTGGGTCTGTATAGCTCTCGGCGCACCCCATCTTCCTGAGAATCCAGGCTGAAGGGTGTCTGGAATACCTGGAATGGACGTGCATGTCCGCTTTACAGGTCGTATATTTCATGCTCAGTCTCACTCATAATGGTTAAATCTTCAGAGCAATCCGCTTGTTGAATCCCGGATGAAACGTACGGATATGCCCTATCCGTCATTGCCCGGCCCGGCACTCACTTGCAGGACAAGACCATGCGCCCGGCTGAAATTTTGGTATCGCAAGTGAGTGCCGGGCAATCTAGTGGGCAATTATTCTCTGTACTCTGGATTCCCGCATGCACGTGATTGACTGAATAAGCGGCACCTCGTTCCATCCGAGCTTTCTTTATCCCTCCTCTATTGCTTCTTCATAGGTCACGAAACGGTCAAACCTGGCCAGGTGTCTGCTCACGTCCGGCCTCAAGGAAAAATGGAGGTCATCAGGATGGATGGCAACTCGTAATGGACCCACAGGCCAAGCCAGGTTGACAGCATTAAGAACCTTTAAAAACAAAGTTCGGATTGCAGTATCGGCCATGTACCCGGTTAAAGGCATAGAGCGGTTCGTATTATTTCGCACATCAAAAACACCGGTCAGGGTCTCATACAAATCAAAGGGAAGCCTGGAAAGCTCTTTGCGCGGCAGACTGCCCATGGCCCAGGCCGGAGGGACATATAAAAATGGCTTATCCAGCCCAACTTGCTCAAACCATTCATAGCACCGGCATATTGTATCTGCAATTTCCTGTCTGGTTCTGGATAAGTGCTCAGCCTCATTCCGGGACATGAATCGGGCATGAACTGAATGCCAGGCACTTTTTGGGCCCGATATTCGATGCCTCCACCCATGCCCAGCCAACTCAGCGCCATTGTCCTGCCACTTCTGCAATTGCTTGATCTGATTGTCTGTCCAATCCTTCCCCGGCACGATCAGAAGAGTAAATGTATGCACTTTGTGGGCATTTAGGAAGCGAATAAGCTTCTTCACTTGGGGCAGTGTACTTGGCATTACATCATGTATAGAGACAAGGGCGGATTTTCGTGACATTTCCGATTAGGGCGTATCAAAAAGTACGTTCTGCACCAATCTAGCCCTATTTCTTGCGTTTTTTAATCCAACGTACAATCAAACTCGTACAGAAGAAAATCAGAGCTGCGCCAAAGAATATCCAATTCTTCTCTTTGGCTGCTCCGGTCATGGCCACAATGGGTAAAGTCATCAAGCATTCTGTTGCCCAATTCAGGGAAAGAAATGAAACAAAAGAAAGATTGGTCAGGGCCAGAAGATAGGTCTTCAAGATATAGGGTGGTCCAGGCAGTAACAAAAAACCAAACATGGTCAACCCTGGCCGTTGAACATGGAACAGGCTAAAGTGATGTCCCTTGTTGGTCAAAAAATTGATGAGGGCCTGGCGCAAAAAAGAATGAGTTACGAGATAACAAACAGTCATATGCACTGGCAATATGAAGACTGTTATGAGCATACCCTCTAAAATACCGAATCGGAGCCCAACCAATACCAAAAAAAAGCTGATCGGAAACCCAACCAAGGGTAGTACAATCATGGCCCCGACAAAAGCCAATGGAGGTAAATTGGCCTTCAAAAGGTGAGAAAAGCTTTGAGCAATATCTGAAAAGCCACTTGGGGGCATAGAATGCAGATAATACAATGCTATGCCGGTCAAGATAAACGTGCCGGCAACCATCATCGTCAGGAAAGGGCCCTTCAAACTTAACCTACTTAATGCTTGATACCTGGGAAATAAAAGGTACATACACCTAAAACATTACATATTTATTGCTGAAAGATTACAATTTTGACATCCTTTCCTCATCCAGAAGTAAGCACTTTCCATATCTCAGCAAACTCCACCCCCAAGACTATCAGCCAGGTAAGGATAACAATCCCCACTGCGGCAGCTGCTATGCTTTTTATTATATGAATCTTCTGATTATAATCTGGATCCACAAAATCACATAATGCTTCAATTGTCGTATTTAAAAGCTCAGCGGATAAAACCACACCTGTAGCCAACAAAACGACCGCCGCATCCACCCAGGCGTGCAGCCATATCGATAGTCCCAGGACCACACCGGACAAGAGGAGTTTGTACAGCACACTAAAGTCATGCAAGACGGCATAGCGCAGGCCCAAAAGCATGACTTTTATTT
Source organism: Desulfovermiculus halophilus DSM 18834 (assembly GCF_000620765.1). NCBI lineage: Bacteria > Pseudomonadati > Thermodesulfobacteriota > Desulfovibrionia > Desulfovibrionales > Desulfohalobiaceae > Desulfovermiculus > Desulfovermiculus halophilus. Next base: position 142,767 of record NZ_JIAK01000007.1, on the reverse strand, counting down.
TTCGAAATGGATGGTAGCCAGGCTCGCCTACTTCCAAGTATTTTTTCTTCATGCATCGGCCTTTTTAGATTGCAGCAGCGAATACACTGCCAGTACTGCGCTCACCCAAAATACAGACACCATAATTCCACCAAGCACATCGCTGGGCCAATGCACCTGAAGATACATTCTGGAGAAGGCAACTAAGAAGACAACAGCCCCACTCAAAAAGGCAATAAGACACTGCACGGTCCGCTTTTGATGCCGAACCAGCCAGCAAAGACAAAAGGCAAAAGCTGCTGCCTGGGTTGCGTGCCCGCTTGGAAATGAATACGCCGCGAGCAAGGTTGATATTGTCTCCTCGTGAATCAGGGGGCGCTGCCGTTCGATGATCATCTTCAGACCTACAGCCATCGCCGAAGCCCCGTAAAAGGTCACACCCAAAAAGCTGGCAACAGTTCCTTGGTGTCGGCAAATAAGAATTATCATTGCCATCAGAACGGCTGTGCCAAGCAGGTAGAAAGACCCGAACCACGTCATTATCCTGAACAACAGATCTGCTGCTGGATACTGTAATTCGTTTATTCTTTGCAGAATGCACCCATCCAGCTTCACTATCTCCTGGGTTGTCACTCCGGCCGTGAGAAGGGCCAGTACAATTGCAGACCCCACTGCTGCCAGCAATGGGTAGCGGACTTGAGGAAGGGAAAGCTGAAAATTGGTCATATGTACAATCCCCTCGGCCGTAACGGCCGAGGGGATTTTGTCTACTGCAAAGGGATGGCCTGAAACAGATTATGTCCACGCCTGTATATGTGGAGCAAAATGACTCCCTTATCTTGGGCTGCCTTCACCGCCGAGGCCATTTGGGACAATGAGTCCACCACCTCTCCGTTGGCCTGCACAATGACATCGCCTTCCCGCAACCCTTCAACTTGAGAATCGGTGACCAGCAGGCCGGTTGCCTTGTCCAGGCCTAAGGCCCGTGCTTCCTGGGGACGTAACGGGCGCAAAGTAATTCCCAGATCTTTGGCCAGCTTTTCTTGGAGCTTAGACGGTTCGGATGTGGCGACACCTCCTTTTCTCTGCCCCAAGGTAACCTGGACCTGCTTGGTTTTCCCCTGCCGCCAGATCTGCATATCTACCTTGGCGCCCGGCTTGAGTCCACCTATGAGTTGGGAGAGTTCCCTGGCCTCATTGATAGTTTGCCCATTGACCTGAAGAATAACGTCTCCGGACTTGATGCCGGCCTTGTCCGCCGGGTCGCCTTTTTGCACAGAGGCAACCAGGGCTCCCTTTTCCTCGGAGAGCCCTAAGGCCTTGGCTGTATTCTGGTCCACATCCTGGATGGTCACCCCCAGCCACCCTCTGCGGACTTCCTTGTACTTTTTCAGCTGGGAGATAACATTTTGAGCCATGTCGCTGGGGATGGCGAATCCAATGCCCTGGCCCTGGGGAACAATGGCGGTGTTGATGCCGATCACCTTACCCTCCATGTTGAGCAAGGGACCACCGCTGTTGCCCGGATTGATGGAGGCATCGGTCTGCAGAAAGTCGGTATACGGGCCAGCCGCTCCAATGCTCCGGCCCTTGGCGCTGATGATCCCGGCGGTCACCGTATGGCTCAGGCCAAAGGGATTGCCTATGGCCACCACCCATTCGCCAGGCTTAATATCCTCTGAACTGCCGAATTCCAAGGTGGGCAGATCACGCTCAGCTTCGATCTTGAGCAAAGCCAAATCTGTTTCCTCATCGCTCCCAATTACTTCGGCTGTATAATTCTTTTCACTGTCCTGCAAGCTAACCTGAATTTCTTCAGCCTTAGCAACAACGTGATGATTGGTCACAATATAGCCATCCGGAGAAATGATAAACCCGGACCCCAGTGAATGAGACTTCTTTTTCTGGGGCATTCCTTGAAAGGGCTGAAAAAAACGATTAAAGGGATGCCCTTCCGGAAAGGGAGAAAAGAAGCGGCGCAAGCGCTTGGACACATCAATCATTTTGACCGTGCTGATATTGACCACCGCAGGACTTGCCTTTTCAGCCAGTTGAGCAATCTTTGGACCGGCGGCTGAGCCTGCCTGGACATTGAACAACACAAACATGAAAAAGACGCTTATCAAAACCATTGCCTTCCTGAACATAAGAAAAACTCCTTGAATAGTTTGTTTTTCACAGATGAAACATTCACCCCAAGGAAAAAAGTAAAACGAATGGAGACACTGTCAACACAAATCAATTCTAAAGGGTATCTTTATGACAGGATTGTAATCATGAAACATTGCTTCGTCTTAAAAAGATATAATTTAAGTTACAGGATATTCACTGGTAGGCAATATCTATATTAGAATCACTGCGCTTTCCTTACCAAGGTATTACCGTAAGATTACAAAAAAGAAATACTTGATGGAAGTTTGACCCAAAGCGTGCTAAAAGCACAGCTTGCAAGTATTCAGTTCCTTTAAGGCAAATGGTTATGTACGGCTCATTTGTTTACTGATCATCTTTAGGAGATTCCAAGCCATGCGCATGCTTCTGATTGAAGACGACCGGGACATTGCCTCATTTATCCGCTCTGGTTTCATGGAAGCGGGCTTTACCGTCGACGAGGCCTTCAACGGTATGGACGGCTTGCAGATGGGGACTACCGAGTCCTATGACATTGCCATTATCGATCTCATGCTCCCAGATTTAGATGGCCTGGACATCATTACGAAATTGAGGTCCGAAGATATTTCAACTCCTGTCTTGATCTTAAGCGCTAAGCGCAATGTGGATGACCGAATCAAAGGCCTGCAGAAGGGAGGCGACGACTATCTGACTAAGCCATTCGTCTTTGCCGAACTTTTGGCCAGAGTACAGGCCCTGTTGCGCAGATCACCGAGCCCAGTGGAAAATACTCAACTCATTTGTGGTCAGTTGTGCATGGACTTGCTCAAGCGACAGGCCTACCGGGATGATCAAAAACTTGATTTGCAACCGCGCGAGTTCTCTTTGCTTGAACTTTTGCTGCGTAATAAGGAGCAGGTGGTGTCCAAAACCATGATTTTGAGCCATATCTGGGGCTACCATTTTGATCCACAAACCAACGTCGTGGATGTCCTGGTTTCCAGATTGCGCAGCAAAGTGGATAAGGATTTTGCAACCAAATATATTCATACCATCCGCGGTGTAGGCTATGTCCTTAAAAAGCCTGAAGACATATAAGAACACCATAGGCGTCAAGCTGACACTTTGGTATTCCTGCTTTTTCATCCTCACTGTATCCTTTCTGTTTGTTCTGGCGTATTATTTCCTGTCCCAGGCCCTGCGTCATGATGATCACGTAGCCATAAAGTCCCACCTAAAAGAGGTCGTTACTGAATATGCATCCGGCGGTCTGTCTCAGGTCAAAAGAGAACTGCTCATCAGCAAAGAATACCGGAAGAAAAGCCCCTTCTTTTTTCGCTTCGCCAGCCCACACAACAACACCATCCGCATCCTGTTTTATCAGCAGTGGTCGGAATTCAAACTGGCTCATCTGGAAACCGTCTTTCCGGGCAGCAGAGAGTGGATTCAGATCCCGGCCCAGGCAGACCAAGGCGATTACATCCTGGAAGTCACCTCAGCACGATTGCCGGACGGCTCATGGCTTCAGGTAGGAATGAGCACTGAATCCAGGCAGCGGGTTTTGGACCAGTTCTGGAAAACGTTTATGAATGTGGCCCTTTTCCTTATCCTGGCCAGCTTGGTATGCGGCTATTTTCTCTCCCAAAAAGCTCTACGCCCTATACGGCATCTTATTCAGACAGTGCAGTCCATTGAGGCCGGGCAAATGGATGCCCGTGTGCCCCAAACCCAGGCCCAGGATGAACTTGGGGAACTGGTTCGTCTGTTCAACACCATGCTGGCCCGCATCCAGACCCTTGTTGAAGGCATGAAGGGATCACTGGATAACGTGGCACACGATCTGCGGACTCCTATGACCAGAATGCACAATATTGCCGAGATTGCTTTGCGCTCTGGAGAGGATACAGCAGCGTACAGGAATGCACTCCAGGACTTTGCTGAAGAATCCAACCGCCTCCTCAAGATGCTGAATACCCTTATGGATATATCGGAAGCTGAAACAGGCGTTATGGAACTTGAGTGGTCGGAATTCAAGATCAAAGATATGATAGGTCCAGTGGTTGAAGTTTATGAATATGTGGCCGAGGACAAAGGGTTGTGTATACAAGTTGATGTAGATAAAGACTTCAATATCAGGGCTGATTTCAACCGCATGAGCCAGGTCCTGGCCAACCTTTTGGATAACGCCATAAAATACTCTCAAGAGCACAGCGCACCAATAATCGTCCAGGCCAGGCACGACAATCAAAAGGTGATAATTTCCGTCACCGACTTCGGTAAGGGAATTGCCCAGTCCGAACTGCACAGGATCTGGGACCGCTTGTATCGCGTGGTAGACGATCACAAAGATTCTCGAAAAGGTCTGGGGTTGGGCTTGGCCCAGGTCAAAGCCATTGTCCAGGCTCACAATGGCTGGGTGGAGGTGTCCAGCCAACTTGGAAAAGGTTCCACTTTTTGGATCTGTTTGTCCCAGTAATACTTCAAGCCAAAGTTAAAACCATAATCCAGGCTACTGAAACCTCCATTCTTCAATTCTGCCTTCCCTTACCTTTCAAAAGTGTCATCTTCCTGAAAGGCTGTCGCAATCCCCTTGTGGTATATTTCTTACGTCGCGTCCGAAAAGTCCAGATGCCTAGTATAACGCATATTGGTATTCTATGTTGCAAGGGTGGAAGAATTTCTCTTTTGGTTTTTTGACCGGGGGCCTGCTTATTTTCGCATTCGTTTTTTCCACCGAATGGATGATATCCGTATCATCGGCTGAACAAGCTGCCCATGAACAAGCAGCAGAGGCTGTGGATGCCCGATTGGCAAAAATCTGCGTCAATCAGTTCATGCATTCTCCAAATCTGGAACTGAGATTGAACGAACTGAGAAAGTTGAAAGATCCCTGGGCTCGGGCCAAACATATCAAGACCCACGGCTGGTCCACAATGCCTGACAAGGATTCTCCAAGTCCCGGAGTAGCCGATGACTGTGCCCGGCTGATTATGGACGCAGCTTATAAGGAGTGACCGGCCGTTACCAATGGTTCCCACCCAATCTTGTTCTTTTCCGGAGACGACAGCGTGAAAGAATCAACAGCAAACGCACACTCTGTATGGCCAGCCGCGGCCCTCATTTTCGGCTTTACATCCATATATCTCTTTTGCACTCCTTTTCGGGATGTATGGTACCCGGATGAGCCGGACGTGGCCCTGGTGGTCAAGGAAATGCTCACTTCCGGGCACTGGCTGCGGCCCACCCTCTTAGGGTCGGACTTTGCCAGTTACCCCCCTTTTTTCTATTGGTGCGCCGGATTGCTGGCCTACCTTTTTCAGCCCTCTGAGCTTTTCCTCCGTTTGCCATCCGTGCTCGCGGCCGGCGTCTTGCTTGCAGGCACTTATTGGTGGATTAAGCAACGCAGCGGCCCCTCGGCGGCCTTTCGCGGCGTAATTGTTCTCGGCTCGACCTATCTCTTTTTTCAGCAAGCCATCCATATTCATGTGGATATGGTTTTTGCAGCCATGTTCAGTCTGATCATTTTTGCTTTTGACGGCTTCCGCAGACCGGACAAGGGAGTGCGTTTACCGGGAATTCTACTTGCCGGCCTGGCCATGGGCCTGGCCTCTTTAACCAAGGGGCCTTTGGGTATTCTCCTTCCCGGAGCCATTCTAACCTTGGACAGCCTGATTCGCGAACGCTGGCTTGATTTCAAAGCCTTGGCAGCTTCTGGACTGACAAGTGTCCTCGTTTTTGGGGCCTGGTCCTTCATATATGCCTCGGCCTCTGGAACAGACAACCTGTTGTATTTCTTCTGGCATCAGAATGTGGACCGCTTTCTGGAATCGGCGTCTCACCAACGGCCGATCGTCTATTACCTCCTCAACTTTCCCCTTGATGCCTTGCCCTGGACTCCATTTGTCGCTTTGGCCTTGTTCTGGTCCGTCAAACGCCTGCGGCAAGCAGACCGTCAGGTGATGCTGCCCATTATTTGGTTTGTTCTGGGCTTTATTTTTTTCAGTCTGGCCTCCTCCAAACGCTCGGTCTACCTGTTACCTTTGTATCCAGCGGTGGCAGCCTTGGTGGGCATCTTTTGGGCTCACCCTTCCGGTTTGGGTCAATTTATACAAAGCGTCAAGCGCATAGTCCTTGTTTTCAGCGCCCTGTTCTTTCTGGCCGGTGCAGGAACCCTCGTGGCTCCCTTAATCATAGTTCATCTGCTGTCCACCAAATGGACGGCCGTTCTTCCAGGACTGGCCTTGACCGTACTCTTCATTGGCAGTGCGGCTCTCATCGTTTACCTCTCTCGACAACAACGAATACTGGAAACTGTCTATGCTCTGCCTCTGATGTCCGTAGTAGGCTTGGCCTGCGTCTACGGCTGGCTGTTTCCTATCCTCGATCATCCTCTGTCTGCCCGGGCTGACGCCAAGTGGCTGAACAGCCACTACTCCTTGAACTCTCAAAACAGCCTGGGAATATTCAGTCCTGAAAAAAAGCCAATCAAGGAAGCCACAGCCGTGGCCTTTTATGGTCATTTTTCTGTCCTGACCTTGAAAAGTCCACAGGACATCAAAAACTACATGGCCGGTGAATCACCTCGGCCCATTGTGGTCAAAGATGAGCATCTAAAAAAACTGCAATCCACAGCCAATGTACATTTCAAGAAAGTCAAAAAAATACAGGTTGGCGGAGATCGGTTGCTGGTACTTGAACCCCCCTGAAATCCATTGTTTTCTCCCTGCCGATGTCAAAGTTGATATATAACTATTCCGGCATTTTTTTGCTCGCTGAGAGACATAAAATTTCGAATGAGCCGGAGGCAAAGATGAATCTGGAAGTACAACCTATGAACACAAAAAACGAAAAAAACATTTCCATCATCATTCCCACCCTAAATGAGGCCGAAAACATACCCCCCTTGCTCCACAGGATAGCACAGATTTTGGACAGTCACTGCATCCCGGCCGAAATACTCATTGCTGACGGCGGATCCACAGATGGAACCCAAAGCCGGGTGCACGAAGCTGCGCGCCACTACCCTCAGGTCCGCCTGATCCAGTCCGATGGCAAACACGGTCTGGCCGGAGATGTACGCTACGGGGCCGAGGCGGCCACTGCAGATATTGTCCTGATCATGGACGCAGACGGAAGCCATCCCCCTGAAGTCATCCCTTCTCTTATCCAACCTTTATTCCAGAATGCAGCGGATATGGTCCTGGGCAGCCGCTATGTTCCGGGAGGAGATACCCCCGACTGGCCTTGGGCCAGACGTCTGGCCTCCAGGGCGGCAACGTTGTGCGCCTGGCCTTTGGTCAGTGTTCGCGATCCAATGTCCGGATTCTTTGCAGTTCGCCGAAAACAGCTCCTGGAGCTGGGGAGCACGGCCTCTGGATTCAAGATCGGATTGGAATTGATGGTCCGGGGCGGCGATTCCTTTCGTATTCAGGAAGTGCCCATTGTATTTCGCGATCGTGAGCTCGGCTACTCCAAGCTGGGAATCAAGGAAACTTTGGCCTATTGCAAACAGCTCCTGGTGCTCAGCGGGGGCACGGTTTCCACCAAGCACGGTCTGCGTTTTTCCTGTGTTGGCCTAGCAGGTCTGGCCTTGGACGCCGCCGTGTTCAATGTCCTTTTGCTTCTTGGCCTTGGCGTGACCGGGTCCCATATCCTCAGTTTTGCTGCGGCTACCTTGAGTAATTATACCTTCAATGCCCGGTGGTCATTTGCCGATACAGCGGGTCTGAGCCAAGAGTCGAGCTGGCTTCGTTACGCCCGCTATTTCCTGGTCTGCATTATGGCCTTGTTCCTGCGCGGGGCTGTTATTTCGGCCCTGGTTCAAGGCGCGCAGTGGCCACCTCAAGCCGCCATTTTTGGAGGCATAGCTGCGGCCACCCTGGTCAACTTTGTGGGCACTGCCTTCTTTATCTTTCCCACCAGCTATGCCCGCAAGAATACTGCCATTCGCTGGCGTGTTTTCGGCCTATGCATCATCGCCTACGCTGTTGCCCTCCGTCTGGCCTTTTCCGGGGTTGTCGACTTGATCCCAGAAGAGGCCTACTACTGGCAATATTCACAAAACCTGGCGCTTGGATACCTGGACCACCCACCTATGGTTTCCTGGCTGATCTGGCTCAGCACCAGTCTTTTGGGCAAAAGTGAATTCGCGGTTCGCCTGCCTGCTCTTCTGTGCTGGTCAGGGGCCGCTATTTTCATGTTTCATCTGGCCAAGAACCTGTTTGACAAAACAAGCGCGTTCTTTGCCGTCGCCCTGATGGCTGTTTTGCCCATTTATTTTGGCATGGGAACAATCATGACTCCAGACGCCCCTCTGTATGCATCCTGGGCCGGTTGTCTCTATTTTCTTGAGCGGGCCTTAATGGCCCAGAAAGAAAAGGCCTGGTGGGGTGTCGGCCTTTGTCTTGGATTGGGAATGCTCTCCAAATACACGATAGCCCTTCTGGGGCCAGCTATACTTGCCTTCCTTCTTTTGGATAAAAATTCCCGGCATTGGCTGACCAGACCGGAACCCTATTTGGCTGCGGTATTTGCTCTGGTTCTCTTCAGCCCGGTTATTCTGTGGAACGCAACCCATGACTGGGCCTCTTTTGCCTTCCAGGGGACCCGGCGTTGGTCTGGAGATCCCGAGTTTTCCCTCCATGTTTTGATCGGATCTGTACTGGTCTTGCTCACCCCTGTCGGCTTTGTTGCAGCTTTGAGCGCCTTGCTGCCCAAAGGCTGGACTAAGACCTTGCTGGCCTTTCGGCATCCCGACCAGAATCAACGCATCTACCTGTTTATGCATGTTTATACTTTTATACCACTTTCTGTTTTCATCCTGCACAGCCTCCAGGGTGACCCCAAACTTAACTGGACCGGTCCGGTATGGCTGGCCGTATTACCGTGCATGGCCTGGATCATGTCCCATACTCCTCAAGGAACCGAAAAGACTGTGGGCTTTCTGCAACGACTTCCCTGGCGTTCGACCGCAGTTGGCCTACTCTTGCTCTACGGCGGGGTGATGTACTACATCCTCCTCGGCTTTCCAGGCCTGGCCCCGGTGAAGGAAATGCCTCTCCCGGCGGCATGGGAAGAGATGGGCCAGAGAGTGGAGCAATTAGCAGGCACAATACAAACTCAAGGCCAAGACAGGTTGCTGATCGCGGGAATGGACAAATACTTCATCTCCAGCCAAATTTCTTTTTACGATCGTCCGGAGAACGGCTCAATGGACATATCCGGACAGCACCTGGTAGGTGGCAACAGCCTCATGTGGTCCAAATGGCAGCCTGCAAAATCCGCTTGGGGCAAAAACATTCTGATGCTGAGCTTTGAACGTGAGGAACTCGAAAAAGCTTCCATTGCCACGCACTTTGCCGCCTTAGGCAAGATACAAAAACAGCCGGTTCTCAAAAAAAGTAAAACAGTTACCCATTTCTACTATCGAATAGGTTATCAGTACACCGGATAGGCAGAAAGCTATTTTATGAAGGGGATACGCATGATATCCATTCAGGGGCTCACAAAGTACTACGACGGCTTTTGCGCTGTGAACAGCATCGATCTGCAGGTGGCCCAGGGAGAAATCGTCGGCCTGCTCGGCCCCAACGGAGCGGGCAAGACCACTACCCTGCGCATTCTGACCGGGTATCTGCGGCCATCCGGCGGAAACGTTAGGATCAAGGGCTTGACTCCGGAACAGGACCTGACCGAAATCAAAAGGCACATTGGATATCTCCCGGAGTCCGCCCCTTTGTACCGCAACATGCTGGTCTACGACTATCTGTGCTATGTCGGCCGGATCAGAAACCTGAGCCCGGCCCGGCTGGATAGCAGGATGCAGGAGGTCGTATCGGTCTGCGGCCTCAAAAGCATTATGCACACGCCCATCGGTGAGCTGTCCAAGGGCCTCAAGCAGCGGGTGGGGTTGGCCCAGGCCCTGCTTCACGACCCGGAAATCCTCATCCTGGATGAGCCGACATCCGGCCTGGACCCCAACCAGATCCAGGAAATGAGATCCCTGATCCGGGAGATCGGCCGCCAGAAGACGGTCATCCTTTCCACTCACATCCTGAGCGAAGCCGAGGCCACCTGCGACCGAATGGTCATCATTCACCAAGGAAAGATCGTGGCCGACGGCTCTCCGGAGTCCTTGAAACAGGACGCCGCCGGACAACAGATCCGCCTGAGCCTGAGCGGAGATTCAGCCCAGGCGATTGTTTCCAGGCTCTCCGCCGTCAAAGGAGTGCAGGCCGTCAGCCCTCATCCGCAGCCGGAAACCGGCCCGGTTGTGCTCACTGTGACCTCGGATCCGGATACTGACCCCCGCGCGGCCATCTATCAGACCATCAAAAGCACGGACTGGATCCTATGGGAGTTCACACCCCAGGCCCGCAGTCTGGAAACCATCTTCCAAGAACTGACCCAGGAGCAGTAGCATGAGTGCATTTACTTCCACCTGGAATAAGGAATTCAAGGACTATTTCGTTTCCCCCATCGCCTACATGGTCATCGCCATATTTTTGCTGGTCACCGGATGGTTCTTTTTCAGCACCTTCTTTATCCAGGATCAGGCCAGCCTGCGCTCCTTCTTCAACCTTTTGCCCATCACCTTTGCCTTTGTCATCCCGGCCTTGACCATGCGCCTGTTTGCCGAAGAGTTCAACGTGGGTTCCTATGAGATCCTGAGCACCATGCCCATCAGCCCGGTCCAGATCATTCTCAGCAAGTTTCTGGCTGCTGTATGCATGGTGGGGGCCATGCTGCTGCCCACCCTGGCCTACGTTGGTTTCGTGGCCTGGCTGGGAGATCTGGACCCGGGACCGGTGCTCGGCGGCTACGTGGGGTCCCTGCTCCTCGGGGCCTCTTTTGCAGCCATCGGCCTGTTCACCTCGGCCCTGACCAGGAACCAGATCATCGCCTACATCCTGGGCGCCCTGTGCTGTTTTGTGCTCACCCTGATGAACCAGATGCTGTTCTTCGTGCCTTCGGGCATCATGGACCTGATTCAGTACCTGGCCGTCAGCTATCATTTTCAAAACATCGCCAAAGGGGTGATCGACACCCGGGATGTGCTCTATTTCGCCAGCGTGATAGCCATCGGCCTGTACCTGACCACCCTCGCCATTCACGCCAGAGAGTAAGGAGGGAGCCACCATGCTTCAGGGTCGAACCCATCGATATATCACTTTCGGTCTCTTCCTTGTTCTAATTGTCCTGCTCAACATTGCCGCCCAGTCCGTCTTTGTCCGCTGGGACCTGACCGAAGACAACATGTACTCCCTGTCCCCGGTGAGCAAGGAGGCGGTCTCCTCTTTGGCCGAGCCATTGACGGTCAAGGCCTATTTCAGCCAGGAGCTGCCGCCCCCGTACAACACATACAAGCAGTACCTGCGCGATCTGCTCCGGGAGTACAGCCAATACGCAACCGGGAACTTCAACTATGAGATGATTCAGATCTCCCCGGAAGACACAGCCAAGCAGGAGGCGGCTCAGAACTACGGCATCCAGCCGGTTCAAGTCCAGGTCGTGGAGGCAGACTCCCTGAGCTACAAAAAAGCCTATATGGGTGCGGCTCTGATCCATGGAGACGCGGTGGAACACATCCCGGCCGTCAGCTCCATCAAGGACCTGGAATACACATTGACCTCCTCCATCCAGAAATTGAAAAACAAGGTCAGCACCCTGCTCAACCTGGACTCACCAGTGCGGGCCAAGCTGATCATGTCCCCTTCGCTGGAAAAAATCGCCCCTGCGGTCGGCCTGGACAGCCTGCCCGGTTTGCCCGATGAAGTCCGCTCCATCATCCAGGAGGCCAACGCCCAGAGCTACGGTCGGCTGAAGTTTGAGCTCGTGACCCCCAAAACCGGTGCTCAGCTGGAAAAGGCCCGAGCCGCCTACAACCTGCAGGAGGTGCAATGGCCGGCCATAGAGCAGCAGGATATCCCTGCCGGAAGCGGAGTCATCGGACTGGTCCTTGAACACCGCGATTCGCACCGGACTCTTTCTCTTCTCAACGTGACCCGGCTGCCTCTGGTCGGCACCCAGTACAGCCTTGCACCTCCCGAACAGATCCGGGAGTTGATCAATCTGAATCTCAAGTCCCTGTTGGGGATCAACCAGACCCTGGGCTATCTCACCGACCACGGCACCCTGCCCTTAAACCGCATGGGCCGTTTCCAGGGCTCAAACAGCGGCTCAGCGCAGGCCTTTCAGCAGTTGGCGGCAAAAAACTACAGCCTGCGGGAAGTGACCCTGGAGCAGGGTATCCCGGAAGGCCTGAACTGCCTGATCATTGCCGGAGCACGCCAGGAGTTTTCCAAACATGAGCTGTATCAGCTCGATCAGGCCCTGATGCGGGGCACAAACCTGGCAGTGTTTAAGGACAGCTTCATCAATGCCAGCCAGAGCCCCCGGCAGCCGCCGCACCATGTACCGAATACAACTGGGCTGAACACGCTTTTGGCTCATTACGGACTGCACCAGGAACAAGCCATGGTGTACGACAAAAACTGTTACCAACAGAAGCTCCCCAGGGAACGGGGCGGCGGGGAGCAGCCCATCTACTTCGCCCCAATGATCGAAAAACACAACATCAATCACGATGTGCCCTATCTCAGAAACATCAACGGCCTGCTGGCCTTTCAGAACTCCCCGGTCAGGCTGGATTCAGAGCGGCTGAAGAGCAACGGGCTGCACGGAAAGATCTTGTTTTCAACCTCCCGGAAATCCTGGACTAAAAGCACAAACCCCAGTCTGAACCCCATGACCATCACGCCCCCTGCCGATGCTCAAAAGATGCAGAACTATCCCCTGGCTGCCTTGGTCAGCGGGAAGTTTCCTAGCTACTTTGCTCACCAACCGATTCCGGTTCAGGAAAGCAAACAGAAAAAATCAGGGCAGAAAAAGGGGAAGACAAAGGCCCAGTCGACAGCAAAGGCCCAGAACGCAACAATACAAGCTGCACCTTCCCTGCAGGCCAAAGGCGAAAAACGAACCGTGAGTCAACCAGGAAAGATCCTGCTCATCGGGTCCTCGTCCATGATTTCCGACACTATCCTGGACACATCCGAACAGGGGCCCAACTCGGTTTTGATCATGAACCTCATCGACGCCCTGAACGGTCAAAAGGAAATGGCCAGCCTGCGGAGTAAAATCCAGGAGTTCAATCCGCTGCGGGAGACCTCGAACCGGACCAGGACTGCGGTCAAAGCGGTGAATATCGTGGGCCTGCCCTGTGCGGTCATCCTCTTTGGCCTCCTGATCTGGGCCGGCCGCGTTCGCCGAAAACAGAAAATCAAGCAGATGTTCGCCTCAAGGCCCGCGTAAAACGGGCATCCTTTGGGGGTAGAGAGGACAACAAGAGGTATCCATCATGACTCGAAAGACTCAGTACCTCATCCTTATTCTCGCAATCGCCGGACTCGGCATTTTCCTCTGGCGGGACAAGGCCGATCAGATCCACTACCAGCTGCCGACAATCAACCGGGTGCCTGGGTCCAAAATCTCCAAGATCACTGTGCGCCAGGACCAGGAGACAATTGTCCTCCGCAAGGATGCGGGCTCATGGACCCTGCCTCCCCGCGGGTATCCTGCTCACCGGGGACGGGTGACAAGAATGCTGCGTGCAGTCGGCGATCTGCAGCTCTCGGCCCTGGTCTCGCAAAGCACGCACTATGAGCGGTACGGGCTGGATCAGAATCAGGCCATCCGGGTCACCGCCCGGGACCGGCAGGACAGGATCCTGCGCCGGTTTGAGGTGGGCAAGACGGCTTCCACCTCCCAGGGTACATACGTACGCCTGGCCGACGATCCCAATGTCTACCTGACCCAATCCAACCTGCGTTCCGCCCTGGATGTCGATGCCTCTTCCCTGCAGGACAAGCAGGTCCTGTCCTTTGCTCCGGACAGGATCCACAAGATCGACCTCCAGCTGGCAGGGGATCCCGGCATCAGCCTGCACACCACCTCGGAGCAGGGGAAAACAAAGGATAAAAACCAGGACCAACCGGGTCCCACCCAAGTGCGCTGGGTGACTGCCCAGGACACAACGGTGAACGCCACGGCGGCCAACTCCCTGATCCGTCAGCTCTCCAGCCTTCGCTGCGCCAGGTATATCGAAGATAAGGACAAGGAGGACCTGCGGGCCCCGCAACTTCGAGTCACTCTGCACGGGAAAAGCACACACGATTTGCGGCTCTTTTCCCTTTCAGGAAATAACTCCGGGGAAACTGCCGGAACCTCCTCGGACAATGCATTTCCTTTCATACTTTCCTCCCCGGCCGCAAAGCAGATCCAGGAACGGGTCCACAAGCTCGTCCCCTAACTGGGGTCGTTTTGCCTTTCTCAGGCGCATCGGCATGTGCATGGCCGAGGAAACCCGATCAGGTTCAGAACGCAAATATGTTGACCTAAACTGCACATTGTTGATAGAAATGGTCTTGAGTATCTGAACTTTCACATGGGGACACAAAGCTAAGATGTGTGCCCGCTGCATCCGGGCCATACGGGACCGGGGCGCGAGCCCCCCATGATCCCCTTTGCAGAACGGGCGTGGAAGCAGATTGCGGCCCATATTTTGTCACCCGAAGACTGGACGTCCATGGACCCGAAAAAGACCATCCTGATCGTTGACGACGATCAGGCAATCAGAGATGTACTCTCCGAATACCTGCTCGAGTTGGGCTACGAGATCCTCACGGCCGAGGACGGCCTTGACGGCATGGACAAGATCCGGCTCCAAAACTACGACCTGTTGCTTCTGGATATCCGCGTCCCATACGTGAGCGGCCTGGGGCTGCTGCATATTGCCCGGGAATTGGATTCGCAGATTCCAATCGTCTGCATGACCGGGTACGGGTCCTCGCCGGAGAAGGTTGCTTCTGAAGAAGAGGTCCAGTGCGTGCTCTCCAAGCCTTTTGAGCTCAAAGAACTGGCTCAGGCCATAGAACGCCTGGTCCATAAGCACTGAAGCGGGCGAAATGTTCTTTGCCTAGTGATTTCCGCAGCGGGTCGCGCCGTCAACCGGTCTCTTCGCCCCATCCGGGATTCACGCCGCGCACGTCCCTGACAGATGCACGCGTGCGCCGGGAAAAGGTCACTCTGAACTCGTATCCGGAACAACCCACCCACTTTTTTCCGGGTTAAGCCCAGTGGTTCCGGCGGGTCGAGTTATCTGATCCCCCCGTTTTGCCCAGACTCATAGCCCAATGCGTAGGCTTTGGCCGCTGAGGAATAAGGATTGCCTTGGTATGAGCTTTCCCCAGCCAGTCATCATCGGCAGCAGTCCGGCGATCCAAAAGGTGAACACAATCACCCGGAAAGTGGCCGGTGTTGATCTCAATGTTTTGATCACCGGGGAAAGCGGGGTGGGCAAAGAGCTTGTGGCCAGATCCCTGCATTTCTTTTCTCCCCGGAAGTCGGCTCCCTTTATCAAGGTCAACAGCGCCGCCCTTCCGTCGGAACTCATCGAATCTGAGCTGTTCGGGCATGAAAAAGGGGCCTTTACCGGAGCGGACCGGGCCAAAGCCGGCAAGTTCGAACTGGCGGGCCAGGGCTCGATCTTCCTGGATGAGATCGGCGAGATCCCCATCTACATGCAGGCTAAGCTCCTGCAGGTCCTGCAGGACAGGTTCTACTACCGAATAGGCGGGATGAAGGAAGTTGCGGTCAGCGCACGAGTGATTGCAGCCACCAACCAGAACCTGGACCAGGAGATGCTCGATGGTAATTTCCGGGACGATCTCTTTTACCGCCTAAGCACCATTTCCATTCACATCCCCCCCCTGCGGGAACGCAAGGATGACCTGCAGGAGCTGATTGAATTCTTTTGCACTCAGATGGAAAAACAGCACAATCTGCCCCGGATCAATCTCAACTCCCGGCTCATGGATCTGTTTTACGAATACCACTGGCCGGGCAATGTCCGCGAGCTGGAAAACTATCTCAAACGGCTCAGCGTCCTGGAAAACTACACTGAAATCGCGGAACGGATCCAGGCCAACCTGGACCACAAATTCCCATCCGAAGAACAGCCCCCGGTGGAAGAGGACGAAGACCGCATCCCGGAGGAAGTGTTGCAGGAGAACCTGAATTCCAAGGTCTTTCCGTCTCTGAAGGAAGTCCGGGATCAGGCGGTGCACCGGGTGGAAAAGGTGGTCATCGAAAAGGTCCTGGAAGAAACCGGCTGGAACCGCAAGAGAGCGTCCCAGATCCTGCAGATCAGCTACCGGGCCCTGCTGTACAAGATGAAGGACCTGGACATCGCACCCCCCTATAAGTAGCCCCCATTCCCCGGAAAATTACGATTCTTCGCCCCTGCTTGTGGAGTCTTGTGTCGATAAGCCATCTCTTTCCCGGCCTGCCTCTCCCCCCTTGAGAATCCGCCGTTCATCATTTACGCTTCTTCGTCGCTACCTGTGGATGAGAAAAGTGCGCCGTCCCTACTTGTTACAAGGGTGCCGGCCCCGGTCCAGCCTTCATCCCCAGCTATCCAGGAGAGCTCACGATGCATTTCAAGGCCCGTCAGGGTCCATACCCCTCGGCAGTAGAAGCCGCACGAGCCAGTCAACAGGCGGAACAGACTCCGCAGTGCCAGTCACCGTCCTATCAGCTGGCCTTTCAGGACAACGACTTTCTGCTGTGGGACGAGCTGCGTCCCACCCGCATCCAGCTGGAAATCCTGAAGCCTGAACTCATGCTTCAGGATTACCAGATCCACTCCACAGTGGTTATTTTCGGCAGCTCCCGGATCCAAGAGCCGGAACAGGCTGAGGAGCGCCTGCATCAGGCCCAAGAAAGGGTGCATCGCGATCCGGACAATCCAGAGCTGCTCCAGGAGCTCAAAGCCGCACGGGCGGCTGTGCGCAACAGCCCGTATTACAATCAGGCCCGCAGGCTGGGACAGCTGATCTCTCAGTCAACTCCTGAGGACAAAATGCTGGTCATCACCGGCGGCGGTCCCGGGGTGATGGAGGCGGCCAACCGGGGCGCACATGACGTGCAGGCCAGATCCATAGGCCTCAATATCGTCCTCCCCCACGAACAGGCTCCAAACACGTACATCACACCGGATTTATGCTTTCGATTCCACTACTTCGCGACTCGGAAGATGCATTTTCTGATGCGGGCCAAGGGATTGGTTGCCTTCCCCGGGGGGTTTGGAACCTTGGACGAGATCTTTGAGACCCTGACCCTGTTGCAGGTGCATAAAATAAAACCGATTCCGGTCATTCTGTTCGGCCCGGAGTTCTGGAAGCGGATCATTGACTTTCAAGCCCTTGTGGACGAGGGGACCATCTCCGAGGCAGATCTGAACCTCTTTCGCTATGTGCAGGATGCCGACCAGGCCTGGGACATTATCGCCAACTGGAACGGATTGGACTCGGCTGAAGAGAGGTGAACCGGGCAGGCCGCGCTTCGATCGATTTTGGTTTTGTTCTTGCAAGGATACCTTTGCGCAACTCCGAGGCGCCTTGCAATTGACCATACACGATCTTACCTGCCGTATCGGAGCCAGCATGGGTCGAAGAGATATGCATCGGGACCAACGAACAGAACCCCGCTTCCCGCTTCCTTTTCATGCGTCTTTGAAAACAGTCCGCAACGGCAGCACACCCTTGTCCGGACAGATGAGAAACATCAGCATGCACGGGATCATGCTCAAAGTTCCTTGTCCCTTGGACGAATATGAAAATGTGCATATCAGCTTTCACGTCCCCCAACTGCGGGAGGCGGTCACCAATCAAGGAATTGTCAAATGGTGCCTGAAAAGGCCTGACAGCTACTCTCTAGGGATTCGTTTTCTGGAATCAACTGCCTTCTCCCTCCCCTTCCATTACATGTGCCTGGCCTACGACGCCTTGCAGCACAAGAAAGACGCCCCCCATATCCCCAACAGCCCGTTGCCGGACAACATTCTGCGGTATTTTCATGATGAGCTCTCTTGCGGGATACTGTTCTCTTTGCTGAAGGAAGGCATCTACCATGACATGGTGAAAATCATTTTCAACCTGGACGTGATGGCATTTTATCTCCAATCCGCAGTTCAAGGCCTGGCCGAAGGGGAACCTCGCCATGCTATCCGCAAAAACGCGGATGACGCCTTGGGCAAGGCCAAATCACTCAAGGACTCCACGGAAAACTTTCTCCCTCTCCTTGAAAAGCAGAAGAGAAACGGCCTTCATCTGCTTCGTCCTGCAGACGAAAAGCTGCATATAGATACAGTTCTTTCCCAATGCATTGAATCCTTCAACCTCAGGCTGGCCGGAATCATGGGTCCGGAACACCAGTTCATCAAATATGCAGTTTTGGATGTCCCTCAGGTCATCGGCAGCCGGGAAGATTTCACCAACTGCCTGGATTACCTCATCCTCTTTTCCTATCAAGCCCTTTTTTCCCGCAAGGCCAGACAGATCAAGGTCGAGCTGAAAACATCAAAGGAGACCATGATCATTGATTTTATCAACGACGGCTCCCAGATGCTTGAAGAGAAAGCAGTCGAGCTCGAGCCGTCCTCCATCTCCACTCTCGCCGATCATCACTTCCGGGACCAAAAGCTTATTGTCTGGCTTTGGTACGCAATCTCCCACGTTGATTCCCAAAACCCGAAGCTCTCCATCCACAGTGAATCCGGAAACAACCGGATCACCCTCCAGATCCCCCTGAATATCTGTTGACCCCTGATCTGGATTCGCTTCTCTTCACCTCCTCCCACAGGGCATCTTTTTCTTCCATGCCGAGACCCGACCAGTCCAGGCCCTTGTGCCGGGCCAGGTCGAGCATTGCCTCAAACCGCCGGATAAACTTGAGATTGGCCGAATGCAAGGCAGCGTTGGCCTTGATGCCCTGCCTGCGGCCGAACTCCACCAGGGAAAACAAGAGATCTCCGAACTCCTCTTCTTTCCGTTTGGGGTCATCTTCGGCCAACACCTGCCTGAACTCCTCCCACTCCCTGCCCGTCGCTGCTTGCTGCTCGGCATCAGTATCCCAGGTAAAGCCGGCCTTGGCCGCCTTGGCGTGCAGCCGATAGGCCCTGAGCAGGGGAGGCAGGGATCCGGGTATCGAGGCCACTGAGGACCTGACGTACTCGGTTCCATCCGTGCTGCCCTTCTCCTTCTTCTTTATTCTTTCCCATGTGGCGTGCAGATCATCCCGTGTCGTGCACCTGGCATCGGCAAACACATGTGGATGCCGGTCGGCCATCTTCCGGGCATTGGCTTCCCACACGCCCTGCAGACCGGGAATCTGCCCCCTGGAGGACAAAAGACGGCTCAGAAAAAACAGCAGAAAAAAGACATCACCCAGCTCTTCAGCAATATCTTTCTCCTCACCGCGGCGAACAGCATCCACCAGCTCAAACGCCTCCTCCAACAGATAGTCTCCAAGACTCTCCGGAGTCTGTTCCCTGTCCCACGGGCAACCGTTCGGTCCCAACAGGGCATCCAGGACTTCCAGAACAGCCTGCGGCGAATTCTCAGCCATGCGGGCTCTCCTTCATCCGATCGGGTTCAGTGCCTTGTGCTTTTTCAAGATCCCAGAGTCTATGCAGTGTTCTGCTCTTGTCTGCAAAAGATTGCTTCAAGCCCTCAGGTATGAACATAACCATTTTCTGGGTCACAAGATTCAGGTAGGGAGCCAGCCTGGACTCTGCAATCCATGCGGATCGGGGAGGAACAACAAGGGTGAGGACAAAAAGGAGTAAGCAGCTGATGAGCAACCCTTTGGCCGTCCCCAGGACCCCGCCGCCCAGTCGGTCCAGCCAGCCAAGGAGCACAGCATGCATGAATTTGCGCACCACCCCAGCCAAAATGATCACCGCGACAAATGCGGCCAGAAAGACGCCGACATAACTCAGACCGGCGGCCACTTGCGGATTGTCCACGATCTGCCGCAGAGAGAGCGCAACCTCGTGTCCATAACGGCCGACGACGAACAGTCCCGCCCCCAAGGCCAGCAGGGAGCTCACCTCCCGGATCAGGCCCCGCCAGATCCCTCGCAAAAGGGCGAGCCCTACGACCACGCCAAAAACGACGTCCAAACCGTTCACGCCTGCACCTCCTCATGTTCTGAGCCCTGCAAAGACAAGGCGAGCATACGTTCAGGCCCGGTCCTGTGCAAGCAGGGCTTGGGTGTGCAGAGCTTGACAGCCCGGTCAGGAGTGCCTAGGTTTCTGCTTTAGACCAAAATTTTTTGAAGGAGACTGTTTATGGCTTACGATATCAAGCTTGTGAAATTGATTAATGGAGACATGGTCTTAGGCAAATGGGATGAACAAGAGCAGAAGATCAAGGACCCGGCCATCCTGCAGACCATCCCCACCCAGCAGGGCGGGATGCAGATGGCTCTGCTCCCTTTCGGGTATCCCTTTGATACCGAGGTAAGCGGAGAGATCGACCTCAAGCACGTCATGTACGTCTACAAGAACCTGCCGGAAGATCTGAAAAACAAATACTTTGAAGCCTCGAGCAACCTGACCATCTCCTCGGCCAACGACCTGCGCAACCTGCAGGGAATGTCCGGCGGTGGACAGGGCGGCGGCATGGGCAATATCGGAGACCTGCTCAAGGGCTGATCCGCACCTTCTTTCTGCATCTGCAGCACATGCTTCTCGAAGCAGATCTTCCTCTTTGAAGGGCAGCTGCGGCTTCTTCCGCCATTGTCTGCCCTTCAGAGTCTTCCCCGCAACCCCAATCGAGCAAGACCGCCAGCCCGAACTCATCCATGAACCACAGCCGCCACCACCCTCTGCTCCCTTGTCTTCCCCGGCCCAGCCATTATCTAGGGACTGAGTACAATGCCGTTCACAAGGATCCGGCCCGGATCGCCCTGCACTGGGGCCTGGCCTTCCCCGACCTCTATCAGGTGGGGATGTCCCATTTGGGGCTCAAGGTCCTGTACCATATCCTGAATGCCGATCCCCGGATCTGGGCGGAAAGAGCTTTTGCGCCCTCTCCGGAGGCCGCCGCTATCCTGCGGGACAGCACATCCCCGCTGGCCACCCTGGAATCTCACACCCCCCTTTCAGAGCTGGACATCCTGGGCTTCAGCCTGACCCATGAGCTGTGCTATACCACTGTGCTGTATATGCTGGATCTGGCCCACATCCCTTTTCGGAGCTCTGAAAGGAGCGCCGGCCACCCCCTGCTGATCGCCGGTGGCGGGGCCTGTGTCAATCCCGAGCCCGTGGCTCCGTTTTTTGACCTGTTTGTGATTGGAGATGGGGAAGAGGTGGTCAGTGACATCAGCCGAATAGTCCTCCAGGCCAAAGAAGACCAAAAGTCCAAACCAGAGATCTTGGCCCAGCTGGGGGACCTGCCCGGGATCTATGTCCCAGCCCCTTTTCATCGCACTGACATGGAGCCCCCCAGGGTGGAAAAGCGGGTCCTTGTCGATCTGAACGCAGCCCAGCCGCCCGCCGCACAGATCGTGCCCTACGGCCAGGCCGTCCACGACCGCCTGACCTTGGAGATTGCCCGGGGCTGCACCCGGGGGTGCCGTTTCTGTCAGGCCGGCATGACCATGCGTCCGGTCCGGGAACGAAGCCTCCCAAGGCTGGACGAACAGCTTCAGGCCGGGCTGGACGGCACCGGGTTCGAGGAAATCTCCTTTCTTTCTCTGAGCACCGGGGACTATTCCCAGCTGGAGGCCCTGTTCAACCAGAGCCTGGCCCGATGCCAAAAGGAACAGGTGGCCATCTCGTTGCCGTCCCTTCGGGTGGGTTCGCTCAGTCCCCGCCTTATGCGCAGCATGGCCTCCCTGCGCCGCACCGGTGCAACCGTGGCCCCGGAAGCCGGGAGCCAGCGTCTGCGGGACGTGATCAACAAAGGGATCACTGAACAGGCCCTCCTGGAGCATGCCGGGGATCTTTTCGCCTCCGGATGGAAACGGATCAAGCTCTATTTTATGATCGGCCTGCCCACAGAGACCTACCAGGACCTGCAGGCCATTCACGACCTCTGCCTCCGGGTCCTGGACACAGCCGGAACGGAGAAAAAAAAGGTCCAGCTTACCGCCTCTGTTGCTGTTTTTGTGCCCAAACCGCACACCCCGTTTCAGTGGGAGGCCCAGGACGATCCAGCGACAGTCCGGGAAAAGATCGCCTTCCTCCAGGATCTCTTCCGCAGGCCCAAGAACCTGACCTTGCGCTGGCACGATCCGGAAATGAGCAGCATTGAGGGCGTCTTTTCCAGAGGTGATAGATCCCTGGCCCCGGTATTGGAAGATGCCTACGCCCGGGGCGATATCCTGAGCAGCTGGCAGGAGCATTTTGATTTCAGCCTCTGGAATCAGGTGCTGACTGAACACGGGACAGACCTTGCGCCCTGGCTCGGTGCACGATCAGAGGAAGAGGCCCTGCCCTGGAGGATAATAAACTGCGGGGTTCGGCGGGACTTTCTGCTCCGGGAGCGGAAAAAGGCCTGGGAAGAGGCAACGACAAAGGACTGCCGCTACCACGGGTGCACCCTGTGCGGTGTGTGTTCCGGCCGGGAAGATCCTGGTGAGCTTGCAGTCCAGGCCGCGGAACAGCCGATCCGGCCGGTGGTGAATCAAAAACGCAGAGATCAGGGCGAGGGTCAGGATGATGTCCTTGCCCGGACAGGCGGCATGTCCGAGGAGGAGCATAACGGGGTCAGCCTGGTCCTGACCTACTCCAAGCTCGGGCCGGCCGCCCACCTCAGCCAGCTGGAGCTGCAGACCGTCTGCGAACGTCTATTTCGCCGGGCCCGGCTGCCTCTGAGCTTTTCCCGGGGATTCCACCCCATGCCCCGGATCTCTTTCGGCCGGGCCCTGCCGGTTGGGGTGCACAGCGAGGCTGAGGCCTGCGTGGTCGGCCTGCGCAGATCTGTATCGGATATGGACCTCTGCGCCCGGCTGAATGCGGTCTCAGTCCCCGGAGTGGAGTTTCTCCGGGCAGAAGAGCAGGCCCCGGGGCACAAGCTCAAGCAGCCCAGGTACGAACGCTTTCTCCTGCGTTACAACCTGCCCCAGTCTAAAGCTGATTATCACATAGAGTCGTGGATGGAGTTGACCCGGGCAGAAAGCTGGATTGTCAGCCGAAAGACCAAAAAAGGCTCCCGGGATGTGGACCTGCGTTCCCGCCTGTCCGCGGTTCAGCCTCTTTCCCCGTCCGGGGTGGAGATCACCTTTGATTGGGAACCCGGGTATATAAGCCCCTTGTTCGTCGTTCAGGCCCTGAATCCTGCCCTTGATCCAGGTACGTACACCCTGACCAAAAAGAAGCCTTTCCACCCCTCTGGGCAATGAACCGCGTCAGTCGGCACCTTTCTGGCGGATTGGGGCCGGCTTTAGGACTTGGGCGTCCCCACCACCAGCACCGGCGTGGATGACCGGCTGACCACGCCCAGGGCAACGCCTCCGGTCCGCGGCCCGCGCAAGCTGCCGTGGCCCCGGCGGCCCATGACCACCAGATCGTAGTCTCCGTTTTCCACCTGGTGCAGAATGGATTCCACCGGGTTTCCTATCCGGATCAGGCTGTCCTCGGGTTTGACCACAGCCTCTCTGCTTTCGGCCTTGAGCTTCATGATCAGGCTGCGGATATGGTCCCGGGCCAGCTCCTCGGCCCGTTCTCTGCCTTCAGAGGACGCAGGGTCGGAATGTTTTCCATCCTTGCTTCTGCGACCGCTCATGGGCACTCCGGAATACCCCGGGCCGTATCCGTACAGGAGGTTGGGACCTCCGGAATAGCTGAGTTCCTTGGGAATCTCCGGCAGGACGTGCAAACAGACCACGCTGGCCTTGTTCTGCACAGCCAGGGCTGCGGCATAGCGCAGGGCCTGCCAGGCATTCTTGGAAAAATCAGTGGCCAAGAGAATCTTTCTGATCGTCAATTCCATGCACGCATCCTCCGCATATATATTTGAGGTGTCTCCCCGTCTCCTTCCCCACTTGCTAAGTGCAAATACCACAGATGGGTGGGCACATCAAACTTTGGGTCAGACCGCCCCGGGACAGGCCCTTGAAACCCCCTGAGTACAGGGCTGGCTTGACGGTGTATGTAAATTCACCTACAAACAGTGTCTTTACAAATGGTCCTGTGCCTGAAGATCTTCGAGGCCTGTAAACGGAGTACTAAGCGTTGGCCAAAAAAAAACAACCCGCATCTCAAAGTCAAGTTCTGCAGCAACGGAACGAAAAAGCCGCTTATCTGGAAAATGCAGGTGTCGACCTCTTTCCCAACGAGATTCACAAAGACAGGGACATCGCATCCGTTGTTCAGGAGTACACCCCCAAGCCGGCCGAAGATCTGGAGCAGGACAAAACCGTCTTCACCCTCTGCGGGCGGATAATGGCTCTTCGTTCTTTCGGCAAGGCCACGTTTCTGCATGTCCAGGACGAGTCCGACCGGCTGCAGGTGTTTGTCCAAAGAGACACTGTGGGCCAGGAAGAGTATACCAGGTTCAAGAAGTTCGATATCGGTGACATCATTGGCGTCTCCGGGACCCTGTTTCGAACCAAGACCAATGAGCTGACTCTGAATGCACAGGATATCAAGCTCTTAAGCAAGTCGTTCCGCCCTTTGCCCGAAAAATACCACGGACTAAAGGATGTTGAGTCCAGGTACCGGCAGCGCTATGTTGATCTGATCGTCAATCCCCGGGCCAGAAGCATCTTCCGGACCAGAAACCGGATTGTGCGCCTGATGCGTGATTTTTTGGACAGCAGGGGCTTCATGGAGGTGGAAACTCCAATGATGCAGCCCATCCCGGGCGGCGCAACAGCCAAGCCTTTTGAGACCTATCATAACGCTCTGGATATGACCCTGTATCTGCGGATCGCCCCGGAGCTGTATCTCAAGAGGCTCCTTGTGGGCGGTTTTGAGCAGGTGTACGAAATAAACCGCAACTTCCGCAACGAAGGCATCTCTACCCAGCACAATCCTGAATTCACAATGCTTGAATTCTATTGGGCCTATGCGACATTTCACGACCTTATGGACCTGACTGAAGAGATGTTCGCCTCCTTGGCCCGGGAGGTCCTGGGATCCACCCGGCTCACCTATCAGGAGCAGGACATCGACCTCAGTCCACCCTGGCAGCGCCTGACCTTCCATCAGTCCCTGGAAACCATCGGCGGTCTGCGGCCTGAACAGTATCAAGACCAGGAACAGGCCACGCAGCTGGTTCAAAAGCTGGGCGAAAACGTCCATGTCAGCGAGACCCTGGGCAAGGTCCAGGCCAAGCTTTTTGATCTTCTGGTCGAGCCCAAGCTGATCCAGCCCCACTTCATTTACCAGTACCCGACAGACATCTCCCCTTTATCCCGAAGGAACGAGCAGGACCCATCGGTAACCGATCGCTTTGAGCTCTTTATTTCCGGGCGGGAAATGGCCAACGCCTTTTCCGAGCTCAACGATCCCAGGGATCAGCGGGAACGATTTGAAGCCCAGGCCCAGGCCAAGGCCCAGGGCGATGAAGAGAGCCATTTCATGGACGAGGACTATATCCGGGCCCTGGAATACGGCATGCCTCCGGCAGCGGGTGAAGGCGTGGGCATTGACCGCCTGGTCATGCTGTTTACGGACTCCCCTTCGATCCGGGAGGTCATCCTGTTTCCTCATCTTAAACCTGAAGCTTCTGCTGAGTAATGCGCTTTGAGCTCTTCATAGCCCTGCGCTATCTCTTGTCCCGGCGCAAGCACGGATTCATCTCCGCAATATCCCTGATCTCCGTCGCAGGTGTTGCCCTGGGCGTGGCCGCGCTGATCGTGGTCCTCGGGGTTATGAACGGGTTCAGCGACAATCTTCGGGACAAGATCCTGGGGGTGAACGCGCACATCATTGTCTCCAGCATCAGCGGGCCGATGGACTCGTATGCAAGCCTGCAGGACAGGATTGAGGCCTTGGACGGAGTCCAGGCCAGCATGCCCTTTATCTATACCGAGGTCATGCTCAGCACACAGCACGGGGTCAAGGGCTCGGCGGTTCGGGGGATCTCACCGGACCAGGCTGACGACGTCATGAGCCTGGGCAAGGATCTGATTCAGGGCCGGCTCGCCGATTTGAGCCCGGGCAATGGAGACCTTCCGGGCATCGTCCTGGGCCGGGGGTTGGCCTCCCGCTTGGGCGTCGGCCCCGGGGACGTGATCCACATGCTGGTCCCCAGCGCACGGAGCACAGCAGCCGGATTCGCGCCCCAGGTCAAGAACTTTGCCGTGGCCGGAGTATTCAAGACCGGGATGTACGAATACGACTCCTCCCTGGCCTATATTCACCTCCGGGCGGCCCAGAAAAGCCTCGGGTTCGCCCAGGACCTGATCTCCGGCCTGGAAGTCCGAATCCAGGACGTGTACGCAGCAGAAGAGGTTGGAACCCGGATTGCCCGGCTGGCCGATCACAACCTGGCGGTCCAGACCTGGATGGACATGAACCGGAGCCTGTTCTCGGCCCTCAAGCTGGAAAAGACGGCCATGGCCGTCATCCTGGTCATGATCGTCCTGGTCGGGTCCTTCAGCATCATCACCACCCTGATCATGCTGGTCATGGACAAGAAGCAGGATATTGCCGTCTTGATGTCTCTTGGATGCCAGCCCGGACACATCAAGCGCATTTTCATGCTCCAGGGGACGATCATCGGAATGGTGGGGACCGCGCTCGGCTTTTTCGGGGGGCTCTCCCTCAGCGCTGCGCTCCAGAAGTACCAGTTCATCCAGCTGCCCAGCGATGTCTATCACATGGAGCACCTTCCGGTGAAGCTGGAGCTTCTGGATCTCGGACTCATAGGGCTGGCCGCCCTGGTTTTGTGCTTTGCGGCCACCATCTACCCGGCCCGGCAGGCAGCCCGGGTACACCCGGCCGAGGTCCTGCGCTATGAATAGTCAGCTCATGTACAGTGTGCGGGATGTGTCCAAGACCGTTCCCGGTCCCAAGGGAGAGGTGAGCATTCTGCACCATATCAGCCTGGATATCGCTCATCAGGAATCTCTGGCCGTCATCGGCGCCTCCGGATCGGCCAAAACCACCCTCCTCCATCTTCTCGGAGGGCTTGATCTGCCCACGTCTGGACAGATCCTGTTCTCCGGCCAGGATATCGCTGCTTTTTCCTGGTCCGAGCTCACAACCTTTCGCAATACCCGGGTGGGCTTCGTTTTTCAGTTTCATCATCTCCTGCCGGAGTTTTCGGCCCTGGAAAATGTTGCCATGCCGGGCTTGATTCACTCTTTTGAACGTTCAAAAGTCTATTCCCTGGCCCGGGAGGCCCTGGACCTGGTCGGGCTTTCCGCTCTGGAAAACCACCCCGTGACCACCCTTTCCGGTGGAGAACGCCAGTTGACCGCCATTGCCAGGGCAGTCCTCATGCGCCCGGAGGTCATCCTGGCCGATGAACCGACCGGAAATCTGGATGAGGAAAACGGGGAGCTGGTCGCTGACCTCCTGGTCCGTCTGAACAAAGAAACGTCTACCACTCTGATTGTGGTCACCCACAACCTGACCCTGGCCCACAAGATGGGCCGCCAGATCCAACTGCGCTCCGGAGCCCTCTATGAGAACTGATCGCCGCCCCCTGAGGGGCCCAGCCCTAAATACAGCTCTTGCCCTCTTGACCGCGGTCATTTTAACCCTGTCTTCGGGCCTGCCGGCCCTGGCTGCGGACACCGGGCGTCTGGCCGTCTTTCCTTTCGCGGTCAACGCTCCGGCCGAATTCGACTACCTCGGCCGGGATATCCCCTCCCTGCTCCGGGATGAGCTCCAAGCCCGGGGGTTTGAGCTGGTCGCGGGAGAAAAAATACAAGCGGTCATCGCCAACAGCGGAAAGGAAGAGCTCAACTCCCAGGCGGTGAAGAACCTGGCTCTGCAGGCCAATGCCGACTATGCAGTCTACGGAAGCGTAAGCCAGCTCGGGGACAACCTGAGCCTGGACATCCGCCTGCTCGACCCCTTGTCCATGGCTCCGCCCAAAGCATTTTACGCCACAGCCCAAGGCCTGATCAATCTCCAGCCGGCTTTGTCCGGGGCAGCAGACAAGCTGCAGAACAGCCTCCAGCGCAGAACGACCATCTCCGAGATCAATGTCCGGGGAAACAAGACCCTGGGCGAAGACGTGGTCCTTATGCGCCTGAACATCCAAGAGGGAGACCCGTTTTCTGCTCCGGCCATCGACGAGGAGGTCAAGCGCCTCTACGCCACCGGCTACTTCGACGACATCCGGGTTCATGCCGATCAGACCCCTGAAGGGGTCGATCTGACCTTTGAGGTCCGGGAACGGCCCCTGCTCTCAGGGATTGAGGTCCGGGGGAACGAAGAACTCGGAGATGACGACATCCTGGAAGCCATGAGCACCAAGCCCGACTCGGTCCTCAACCCCAAGATACTCAGCCAGGACCTGGACACCATCCGGGAACTGTACCGCAAAGAAGGGTATTATCAAGCCAAGATAGACTACTCCCGGGAACAAACCGCCGCCGGGCAGGCCAAGCTGATCGTGGATGTTCAGGAGGGAGACAAGCAGTACATCACCGAAATCCGGATCAAGGGTGCACAAAAGCTTGACCAGGACGAGCTGAAGGACGAACTGGCCCTTTCCGAGCGGGGGCTCTTCTCCTGGATTACCGGGGGCGGTGTGCTCCGGGAGGAAGCCCTGGATCGAGATGCCGCTGCCCTGGAGGCCTATTATGCCAACCGAGGATTCATGGATGTTCGGGTTGGACAGCCCGAAGTCTCCTATCAGGACGACGGCATACACGTCATTTTCCAGGTCCAGGAAGGCCCGCGCTACAAGGTTGGCTCGGTGGACTTCGACGGTGAGCTGATCGCCGAACAAGAGCAGCTGCTTGAGGTGACTGAGATGGATAATATGGCCCGGGAGGAGGAGCCGTTCTCCAGATCCACCCTGCGGGATGATGTGCAGGCCTTGACCGATTTCTATTCCAATTACGGCTACGCCTTTGCTGAGGCCAGCCCGAATCTGCGCAAAAATCCACAGGAAAAAACAATAGACATCAAGTTTTCCCTGACCAAAAAGCAGCAGGTCTATATCAACCGGGTAACCGTCTCCGGAAACACCAAGACCCGGGACAACGTCATCCGCCGCAATCTGTATCTCACCGAGGGAGACCGCTTCAGCGGCCAGAGGCTCAAGTTTTCCAGACAGCGCCTGGTCAGAAGCGACTACTTTGAAGACGTTCAGATGGAGACCTCCCGAACCGCTGACCCCGAGCTCATGGACATCAACGTCAAGGTCAAGGAAAAATCCACCGGCTCCTTCAGCGCCGGTGCGGGATACTCCAGTGTGGACAACGTCTTCTTTACCGGCAGGATCCAGGAACGCAACCTGTTCGGGAAGGGATACAACCTGAGCTTTCAGGGGACCTTGGGCGGTTCGACCACCCGGTACATGGCCAGCTTCTGGAATCCCCATCTGTACGACGGCCCCCTGGGCGCCGGTGTTGACCTGTACAATATAGTCCGCGATTATGACGACTACGATTTAGATACCACCGGCGGCAAAATGAAGTTTGCCTACTCTGTGGGCACCTACACCCGCCTGTTTTGGAACTACAGCCTGCAGGAGTACCAGGTCAGCGACATTGATGCCGACGCCAGCGACGACATCAAGGACCTGGAAGGTTCCAACCTGGCCAGCAAGGCCGCGGTTTCCTTGACCCGGGACACTACAAACCGCAGGCTGAATCCCAGCCGGGGCACCAAGAACACCCTGGGTGTGGAATACGCGGGCGGCATTCTGGGCGGAGACGATTCGTTCATCAAACCAGAATATGAATTCAGCTATTTCCATCCCCTGTTCTGGAAAGCAGTCTTCAACTGGCACTGGAAGGCGGGATGGATCTTTGAGACAGAGGACGAGGTCCCGGACTACGAAAGGTTCTATCTGGGCGGGATCAATACCGTGCGGGGCTACGACTACCGGGATATCTGCATCACCGACCAGGAGGGGGATGATATCGGGGGCTACAAGTCCTTATACACCAACCTGGAGCTCATCTTTCCCATCAAGGACGACATGGGCCTGCTGGGGGTCCTGTTCTTCGACGCCGGCGACGTATGGGACAAAAACGAAACCATTGAGCTTGATCTGTATAAAAGCGTCGGAGCCGGGATCAGGTGGAACTCGCCCATGGGCCCCCTGCGCCTGGAGTACGGCTACCCCCTGGATGATTTGGAGGACAACAACGGCCAATTCGAATTCACTGTTGGACAGGCCTTCTAGACAGGGATCCTGTGCACACTGCAAATGACGACAACGGAGGGTCTTTTATGCGCAACACAATGTGCGGTCTCTTGCTGGTCCTGTGCGGACTTATTTTCTGGCCATCGCTTGCCCCGGCCCAGGATGTCAAGCTGGGGGTGGTGGACCTGCAGGCGGTGATGGAAAAGTCCGAGCCGGGCCAAAAAGCAATACAGCAGCTGAAGTCCGAATTCACGGACATGAAAAGCGAGCTGGACAAGAAAAAAGCGGCCATTGATAAGCTTCGACAGGAGATGCAGAATCAAAGCCTTGTCCTCAGCCAGGAGGCGCAACTGGACAAGGAGACAGAATACAAGCAAAAAGTGCGCGATTTCCAGGACTTGTATCAAAACTACCAGCGCAAGATGCAGCTTAAAGAACAGCAGCTCCGGGAGCCGATCATCAAAGAGCTGGTCAGCATCGTCCGGGATTACGGGGAAAAGAACGGCTACACCCTGATCATGGACAAGAAGAACAGCGGAGTGGTCTATAACAGCGATGCCATAGAGATCACCAAGCCGGTGATAGCCGAGCTGAATAAGACCTGGAGGAACAAGAAGTAGGCAGCTCATCCGGGGGCCCGGGATGGTGCTCCGGACCCCGGATGAAGGCAAAAAGCAGCTGTCGCCCTCATCGACGCAAGAAGGGATGCTAATTCATGTCCGCCCATATGCTTAGTACGTTCACACCCCGAGGAAGCCTCCCATGTCCTGGACCACACGCAGCATAGCCCGCCATCTGGGCCTGTCTTATCACGGCCAGGACTTTGAGGTCCTCGGCTGCAACACCCTGGAAAAGGCCACGGAACACGAAATCAGCTTTCTGGCCAACCCCAAGTACGCCAAGCTGGTGGACAGCACCCGGGCCGGGGCAGTAGTCATGACCCCGGAGCAGGCTGAGCACAGGGACAACGTCTTTATCAGCTCCAATCCGTACTATGATTTCGCCCGCATTGTGCAGCTTTTCGCCCGTCCGCACGGCTCGCTGCGGGGGCACAGCCAAATGGCCTTCATCCACCCCGAGGCCCAGGTCTCGGATCAGGCCACCGTCTATCCCTTCGCCTTTATCGGCCCGCATGTCCGGATAGAGAAGGGAAGCACCGTCTTCAGCGGCGCCTACATCGGCGAGGAGTGCAGCGTAGGCCGGGATTGCATCATCTCTGCCAACTGCTCCCTGATGTCCGGGACCATCCTCGGGGACCGGGTGGTTTTGCACTCCGGGGTCGTACTGGGCAGCGACGGCTTTGGTTTTGCCCAGGGAAACGGGGAAATGCAAAAAGTGCCTCAGATTGGTCGAGTGGTTATTGAAGACGATGTGGAAATCGGGGCCAATACAACTGTAGACCGGGCAGCCCTGGGCGAGACCAGGATCGGTCAAGGCTCCAAGATAGATAACCAGGTGCAGATCGGGCATAATGTACGGATTGGCAAAGAGTCGATCATTGTGGCCCAGGTTGGTATTGCCGGGAGCAGCAGCGTCGGCGATCATGCCATACTGGCTGGACAGGTCGGGGTGGCCGGGCATTTGCATATCGGCGACGGATGCAGGATCGGGGCTCAATCCGGAATCAACAAATCCGTTCCTGATCACACCGACGTATCCGGTTCACCGGCCATGGACCATCGCCTTTATCTGCGCTGTGCCGCATTGCACCAGAAACTCCCGGATATTTATCAACGCATGAAAGCCTTGGAATCAGAGGTCAAATCTCTGCGCTCCAAGCTGCAGGCAGGAGGTTGTGGACATGAAGATGACTGAGGCCGGCCTGGTCAGCACACAAATCCTGGGGCTTTTGCCCCATCGCTACCCCTTTCTCCTGGTGGACAAGGTCCTGGCCTTTGAACCGGACACCTCCTTGGAGGCCATAAAAAATGTGACCATCAATGAACCCTTCTTCCAGGGTCATTTTCCCGGCTATCCGGTCATGCCCGGGGTACTGATCGTGGAAGCCTTAGCTCAGGCCGGAGGTATCCTGGTCATTAAAAGCCAGTCCAGCATACCGGAAAATAAAATCTTTTTGTTCAGCGGCATTGAAAAGATGCGCTTTCGCAAACCGGTTTACCCTGGAGATTGTCTGCACTTGTTTGCCACTTCCGTGCGGCATAAGCAAAATATCTGGAAAATGGAGGTCGAGGCCCGGGTGGAGAACCTGATTGCCGCCCAGGGGGTTCTTACTGCAGCCATGGTGGACAGGAATTCCGGTCAGGAGAATGATCCCCAATGAATGACGCCATCCATCCCACAGCTATAATCCATCCCCAGGCGGAACTCGGCCAATCGGTAAGCGTTGGTGCTTACGCCATTGTGGAACAAGGAGTAGAGATCGGAGAAGGGTCAAAAATCGAGCCTTTTGCCCGCATTCAAGGACCGACCACACTGGGTACAGGCAATCACATCCACTCCCATGCCTGCATTGGCGGGCCGCCCCAGGACTTGAAATATAACGACGAGCCCACGGTACTTGAAATTGGAGATGACAATACCATCCGGGAATATGTAACCATCCACCGGGGCACAGTTGGTGGCGGCGGAGTGACCAAGATGGGATCACGATGCCTGATCATGGCCTATGCCCATATTGCCCATGACTGCATTCTGGGTGATGAGGTCATTTTGGCCAATGCCGCTACACTGGCCGGCCACGTCACAGTGCACAACAAGGCCGTCGTCGGCGGTTTGTCTGCTGTCCATCAATTCGTCCGCATCGGTGAATCCGCATATATCGGGGGCATGACCGGAGTGGCCCAGGACGTGCCTCCGTTCATGCTCGTAGCAGGCGAGAGAGGCTGGCTGCACGGACTCAACCTCGTCGGGCTCCGGAGACAGGGATTTACCCGGGACGAACTCTCCACATTAAAACAGGCCTACCAGATCATCTGGCGCTCGGGAATGCGCCGGACAGAGGCCCTGCAGGAGGTCAAAAGGGAGCTGGACACCGCAAGCCCCCGCCTGGCCCAGCTGGTGGAGTTTGTGGAATCAAGCTCCAGAGGGATTATCGGGCCCAAAGGGATGGAGGAGTGACTGACCCCGTGCCCCTGGCCTGAGCAAACAGGCCGGACCCATACCGGGGCCGGTGCACAGCCCACAGCCAAATGCAGTGGAAAATACAGGGGCCGGACGCTCAGCACAGCGAAGCCTGACCGCGGGCTACAGCGGGGTCAGCCAGCTGCTCCGGCCGGCCACATAGCACCATTGCCCGGGGACGCCTCTTCGGGTCTGATACGCAGGCCGTTCCAGCCAGGCCAGAATCTCTTGATACGCGGCGTAGACCTTGCGGAAGGCCGCGGCATCTCCGCCGGAATCGGGGTGATGGGTCAACGCCGCCCGGCGGAAGGCCTTTTTCAGCCTCTCTTCGGCGTCAGTCGAATGCATGAGATCGCTGGTACGCATCTTCAGAATGCGAAGCTGTTTACCTACGCTCGGAGCCGTCTCCTGGACCACCGGCTGGACACTGGCCTGCCCCACCACCCGGGTTCGACCCTGGGTCAGGACATGCCTGCTGGCCCTCTTTCCGCTCTTGGTCCTCTTCTTATGCCCCCACCAGATATCCCCCAGGGAAAAGATCATTCCATCCATGTCCTGTTCCGGCCAGCGGCCCGGAAGGCGGGGGAAGAGATAGGTCGAGACCTCCTGGCTGTACCTGGGAAGCACATTCAGGACCAGATAGGCTTCAGTGAAGAAAAAGGTGGCGTACCGGGTTTCAACCACCCGGAGCAGATTGTTGAACCACGCCAGCTTGAAGACGAAACGCTCTTTGCAGGTCCGGGAACAGTACCTGACTCTGCCCCGGTCCATGACCCGGCCGCAGCACTGGCATTGCCGGGGCCGTAAATCTCCAAGGGGCTGAGGGCTGGTATCCGTGGTCAAAAACATGGGCCGAGTCTACCAGGACCCGGCTGTTGAGGCAATCTCCCCCTGTCGTTCAGGCATTGGTGTGTATGTTGGACAAAGCAACCCTCCTCCCTACCCTGATGGACAAGCTGGCCCGGCTGCCCTGCGGCGAGGCCGTCGACCTGCGGACCTATAAGCGCAACCGTTCCGTACTCATTGTCAAGAAAGACCCCGATTCCTATCTTATTATGGAAAATGGATTTCATCAGGATCGAATCCACGTCCCATCCGCAAAGCTGAAGAAGACCCTTAAGGTCCTCATCAAGCGCGAATTTCCCCGCAGCAACAAGGTGCGCCTCTATCCTCTCGGCCCCTGGGACGAGAAGTCCGACCCCCTGCCCAAACGGAAAAAACTGTAGATCCGCCGGCAACTTCTTGCCTTTAGCCGCCAATTTGGGTAAAGTTTCACAAACATGCCCACCCTATGGTTTCCTCAAGGAAGCAACACCACCTGAGCTCGGTCCGGCAGGCATCAGGCCGGCCCTAGGCTGAGGACTGAAGGAGACAGCATGCGCAGAGGTTATAAGGCCCTCATACTGATTCTTTTGGGAATAATTATCGGCTTTCCGGTATTCAGCATGGCCTATTATACCATGGTCCGCACCTCCACCCCCCAGTTCTGTGCTTCATGTCACGAAATCGAGTACGCCTACAACACCTGGAAAACCTCCACCCATGCCAACAATCCCAAAGGGTTCGTCGCCGACTGCATGGACTGCCACCTTCCCGCTCCGGAAAACACCTTTGAGTTCTTTTATTCCAAGACCTATCACGGCATCAAGGACGTGGTGAAGCATTTTACCATGGACACCTCCGAGTACGATCATGAAAAGAACAGACAGCGGGCCTACGAAGACATCGACAACTCCCAATGTCAGAAATGTCACCGCAACCTGCTGGACATGGCCCACAAGCGCGGGGCCATGCTGGCACACAAAACAGTTCTCTATCCCCGCGAAGGATACGAGAAGAAGTGTGTGGACTGCCACGACAGATTAGTCCATTTTCCCAGGGACGACTATGCGTATGACCAAGCTGTTCTGGATGCGGAAAGCACTGGACTATGAACACCATGAATGCCAATTATGGCCCTACAGTTATCGTTTACCAAGGGAGGAAGGTGTTATGCGCAGGAGACTGAGTCGAATCATCACGACCTGCACTGTTATTGGATTATCCGTGATGCTCGTTCCCAATCCGGTGTGGTCGGCGGCGGAAACGAACGCCACCACCGCGCATCAGCTCAAGAAGAAGGAGTTCCGCATTGAGCGCTCCATGTCCAAGGAGGCCAAGGCCTGTATCATGTGCCACAAGCAGGAGCATCCGGCCTTGTTCACCGACTGGGCCAGCAGCAGGCACGCATCGGCCAATATCACCTGTATCGACTGCCACTTGGCCGAATCTCACGATCAGGACGTGAGCCAGAGCCATTTTGAACAGTATCAGCGGGACGACATCAAATGGGGCACAGCGGAATACAAGGTCCCGGTCGCTGCTGTGGTCACTCCCAAGGACTGCTCCCGCTGTCACCCGGATGAAGTGACCCAGTACTCGCGCAGCAAGCACGCCAACACCTTGGAGATCATCTGGAAAATCGACCCCTGGCTCAATGACGGCATGAACTCGGACTGGGAACGCTCGTCCGGCTGTTATTACTGCCACGGTACGGTTCTCAAAGAGGACGAGGACGGAAACCTGGATCCCATGACCTGGCCCAATGTCGGCGTCGGCCGGATAAATCTGGACGGCAGCAAGGGCAGCTGCTCTTCCTGCCATACCAGGCATCGTTTTTCCGTTATGGAGGCCAGGAAGCCCGAAGCCTGCGGCCAATGCCACCTGGGACCGGACCATCCCCAGATCGAGATCTATGAGGAATCCAAGCACGGAGCCCTCTATCATGCCTTTGGCGATGAATACAACTGGGACGCCGCCCCCGGCACCTGGACCCCGGGCGTGGATTATCGAAGCCCGACCTGTGCCTCCTGCCATATGTCCGGGGCGGGAGAGGTCCTGACCACCCATGACGTCACCGAACGCCTGTCCTGGGAGACGCAGGCCCCGCTCACGGTCCGGCCTTCCGAATTCTCAGCATTCCCGGCCGAGACCAACTGGAAGACCGAACGGGAAAAGATGAAAAAGATCTGCACCCAGTGCCACGGCCAGACCTGGGTCGATGATCACTACGTCAAGCTGGACAAGGCGGTGGAAGAATACAACGAGGTGTACTACAAGCCGGCCAGGAAGATGCTGGACAAACTGTATGCCGAAGACCTCCTGGACGATGAGAAGTACTTTGACGAAAAGCTGGAGGTCGAGTTCTACGAGCTCTGGCACCACGAAGGCCGGCGGGCCCGGATGGGAACGGCCATGATGGCCCCGGACTATTCCTGGTGGCACGGATTCTACGAATGCAAGCACCGGTTCAACGAGTTCATGGCCGAGGCCAAGCACCTGCTGAAAACCGGGGAAAAGGCGCACAAGTACGAAGACTTCCCCAATGCCAGCGGAGACACCACCAGGCCCGAGGTCCTGTTCAAGACAAACCAATAAGGCTTTTCGACACAGAAAGAGGAATTGCATACATAAGAGTTTGCCGTCTCTTCTATGTGCCGTAAGCGGCAGGCCCGCACATTTTCTTGGTCCCGCCAAAAGGGGGAAACCAGGCACTCACATGCATAATATGCTCAGTCCATCTGAAAGCAATGCCCATCATGTGAGTGCCTGGAGGGGGCAGGGATCCCCCTTTGGCGGGGCTTAGAAAATACCGGGCCGAAAGTGGGCACACAGAAGAGATGGCAAACTCCAAAAATCCACAGGCTACGTCGAAGAACCACCAATAAGATATTCCTCTACAGGTCCCAACGGCCCCCTTCCCGGGAAGGGGGCCTTTGGAGATCATGCCCATAAGAGTCGGCAGGCGTCAAAATCCACAGGCTATGCCCGCGGACCTCTTATTCTCCATTCCAGCTCGGACACTCCTGTCTTCCCTCAATATGCGGCTTGATGTCCAGTATTGGCGTCCCGTCCAGCATATCCAGCCCCTTGACTTCGATTGTGTTTCCTACCACCTTGCCTACGGTCACAATTGACAGCCCAATCGGGTTCGGCCGCCGGGGCGAGCAGATACTGAACACCCCAAAGCTCCGGTCCTTGTGCGGAGGGGTCTGCACCAGGAACGAAGAATCAAACTCCGGGCTTTTGTGAAAGTAAAAGAGGACCACAATCCGCTGTCCGGGCTTGATATCCCGCAGTCCTACTGCATATCTGGCCTCGACCTCCAGGGTTCCCTCCACCTCGGACAGACTCCAGTGCCTGGGCAATGTCTCTGCTTTGGTACGCACAGTTCCAATGGGGGAAAAAGTTACACGCATATGCACCTCCGGTCTGCGCTATGTGTCATGATTTCGCTTACCTTCATCACAAATCAGCAGGCTGTCAAGGCGGCGGGGCTGGGGGCACAACCCTTGCTTTTCTTCCCGGCTTGTGGATAATCAGGACAATGTACGCCTCATCCAGGTCTCCTTTCTTCAGTGTCTATCTCCTGCTTGGTTTCCTCGCCGCCCTCAGCGCATGCACTGTCTTTGCCCCACCCGAGCGCTCCGTGCAGCCGGTGGAGCTTCCGGCCGACTTTGCCTGGGACACGAATGGAACAGCACCCATTGATCACTGGTGGCGAAAATTCGACAGCCGGGAACTCAATAGTCTGGTCCACGCAGCCCTGGAAGACAACTTCAACATCCGCTCCAGCTGGGCCAAGCTGCGCCAGGCAAAGGCCGTAGCCGCCAAATCCAGGGCCGGCCTCTTCCCTGCCCTGGACACCAGCCTGGAAGGCAGCCGAAGCCGGTCCTACCGGGACTATGAAATGCTCTCCGACACCAAATCGGCCTCTCTGGATCTGGCGGCTTCCTATGAAGTCGACCTTTGGGGTCGGATCCGGGCCGGCTATACCGCTGACCGCCTCAGCGCCAGGGCAGCCTACGAAGACCTGCGGACCACGGCCATCTCCCTGACCGGCGAAGTGGTCAAGGCCTGGGTGGAACTCTTGGCCGCCCGGCGGCAAATCCAGGTGGTCCAGGACCAGATAGACGTCAATGAACGGCTGCTTAGAATCCAGGTCAGCAGGTTCGAGAAGGGCATGGCCTCGGCCTTGGACCTTACTCAGCAGAAGGAGCTGGTAGCCGGTTCCAGGTCCGCCCTGCCTCCGCTTCGGGCCAGACAGCGAGCGGCCCTGAATCAGCTGGCCCTCCTTTTGGGCCGGGCCGATTCCGGCTCCCTGTCCATCCGGGGCCAGAGCCTTCCCCCGCCGATACCTCAGCCGGAAGCCGGAGTTCCGGCCGATTTGCTCATGGCCAGGCCGGATGTACGGGCCGCCTTTTACCGTCTGCGCTCCGCGGACTGGGCGGTCAGCGTTGCCCGGATTGACAGGCTTCCAGTCCTGTCCATTTCGGCCCGGACAGCCTTGAGCAGCGACAGCTTCAGCCTGGCCTGGGGGGACTGGCTGACCCGTCTAGGATCCAGCCTGACCGCTCCTGTCTTCGACGCCGGCTCCAGGCAGGCGGAAGTGGAAAGATCCCGGGCGGTGAGCGATGAACGTTTGGCCGAGTATGCAGGTACGGTCCTGGAAGCCGTGAAAGAAGTCCAGGACGCTTTAGCCAATATCGCCGGATACAAAGAGCAGATCGCCAGAGTGGAGGACGAGCTGCGGGCTGCCGAGCAAGCCAGGGAGCAGGCCAGGATCCGGTACATAAACGGGCAGAACGACTACCTGAACTTCGTAACCCAGCAGCGCAGCGTCCACGAGCTGCAGCGCAGCCTAGTTTCGGCCAGGGCCGATCTTCTGGCTTCTCAGATAGCCCTGTATCGAGCCCTGGGAGCCGGTGAAGGATGGGACAGGGGATGAGCAGATTTGCAAAGGTGGTCCTCGGCCTGGCCATCATCGGCCTGGGTGCTGCAACGGCCTGGTATTTTGTGACCCATAAGCCCTCGGTCAGCAGACAGAAGGCGGCTCCCAAAACAACTCCGGTCAATGTTCTCACCGTTCAGCCCTCGGACGTCAGAGCCAACATCACTGCCATGGGCACCGTGGTTCCTTCCCGGGAAGTGACCCTGCGGGCTGAGGTCAGCGGACAAGTAACTCACATCGCCGAGCAGTTCACTCCCGGGGGCAGGCTGCCCAAGGGCCGGACCGCGGTTCGCATAGACCCCAGGGACTACCAGGTCCAGGTGACCAAGGCCCGGAGCGCTTTGACCAGGGCAGAAGCCGAGCTGGACCTGGAGCAGGGCAAACAGGAAGTGGCCAGGCAAGAGCTTTCCATGTTTGAAAAGGATTCAGAGCTTCCGGTCAGCAAAACCGAGCTGGCCCTGCGCCGTCCCCAGCTGGCCCAGGCCCGGGCCGAGGTTGAGAGCGCCAGGGCCGATCTGCGCAAGGCTGAGCTGGACCTGAGCCGGACCGAGGTATCCGTACCCTTCAACTCCCTGGTCACGGCCCGAAACGTGAACCTCGGCTCCCAGGTCGGGGGACAGGACGATCTGGCCACCCTGGCCGGTACCGACACCTTCTGGGTCCGGGCTTCAGTCTTGACGGACCAACTTCGCTTCATCGACCTCAGGGCCAGGGAGGGCAATCCGGTTCGCATCACCTCCCAGTCCGGAACCGGGCAGTGGACAGGACACACCCTGCGTCTGACCGGGGAGGTCGACGAGCAGACCCGCATGGCCACCTTGCTCATTGCCGTGCCCGATCCCTTGGATCAAAAGGCCCAGGGCCAGCCGATAATGCTCAACGACTATGTCCGGGTGGATATTCAGGGCAGAGTCCTGCACGATGTCTTCTCCCTGCCCAGGCGGGCCTTGCGCGAGAATGACACCATCTGGGTCATGGAAGACAACCGGCTGGACATCCGTTCAACCGCGGTGGTCTGGAAGGACAGGGCAAAGGTGTATATCCGGAAGGGATTGGCCCCTGGAGACCAGGTGGTGCTCAGCCCTCTGTCCACTCCGGTTCAGGGCATGCGCCTTCAGGCCGCCCCCAACGGGGACCGTCCATGACCGCATTTCAGGACCAAAGCCCGGGACCGGCACCTTCCGGCCCCTTGGCCTGGATGGCCGGCAATTCGGTTGCCGCCAACCTGATCATGCTGCTCTTCCTGGTCGGCGGCCTGATCATGGCCTTAAACATCAAGCAGGAAGTCTTTCCTGAATTCAGCACCGACACGGTCAGTGTCCTTGTGCCCTATCCCGGGGCCAGCCCGGAAGAGGTTGAGCAGGGCATTGTCCTGGCCGTGGAAGAAGCTGTCCAGGGCCTGGAAGGGGTCAAGGAGGTCAGGTCAACAGCTTCTGAAGGTCAGGCCCAGATCCTGGTCGAGGCAGTTGAGGGCCAGGACATGAACCGGCTGTGGCAGGATGTGGAGAGCGAGGTCAGCAGGATCACCACCTTTCCGGACGAGGCTGAAGAGCCGGAGATCTCCATCTCCACGCACAAACGCGGGGTCCTGACTTTGGCTCTGTTCGGCGCCCGGGACGACGTCGTTCTGCGGGAGGCGGCCGAGATGGTCCGGGACGAGCTCCTGCAGGACCCCGGCATAACCCAGGTCGAGCTGGAAGGGGTCAGGGACTATGAAGTCCATATCGCCCTGAGCCGGGAAACCCTGCGCCGCTTCGGCCTGACCCTGGAGGATGTGGCCCAGACCGTGCGCCGGGCCTCAGTCGATCTGGGTGCGGGAAGTGTGAAGACCCGCTCAGGAGACATCCTGGTCCGCATACAGGACAGGCGATCAACAGCTGACGAATATGCCCGCATCCCGGTCCTGACCACATCCAGCGGGGCCCAGATCCTCCTTTCGGACATCGCCCGGGTCAGCTGGGGCTTTGAGGACGTGGAATCCTGGGCCACAGTCAACGGCTGGCCGGCAGTAATGATCGAGGTCTACCGCATCGGGAACCAGACCCCGGGGTCTGTGTCCACCGCCGCTCAGGACGTGCTGACCGAGCTCAATGCCTCCCTGCCCGGAAACCTACAGATCGACGTCCTGCGGGACCGCTCGGACATATTCCATCAACGGGCCGATCTTTTGCTGACCAATGCCTACCTGGGATTGGCCCTGGTCTTCTTTCTCCTGGCCCTTTTCCTGGAAGCCCGGCTGGCCTTTTGGGTCAGCCTGGGCATTCCCATTTCCTTTCTGGGCTCCTTCCTCCTTCTGTCTGGAACCAGCTTCAGCGTGAACATGATCACCATGTTCGCCTTCATCGTCACCCTGGGAATAGTGGTCGACGACGCCATTGTGGTCGGGGAAAACATCTACCACCACAGGCGCATGGGCCAGGACATGCTCCGGGCCTCCGTCCAAGGGGTCCGGGAGGTGGCCATGCCCGTGGTCTTCAGTGTGCTGACCAATATGGTGGCCTTTACCCCCATGTTTTTCATCCCCGGCGTGATGGGCAAGATATTTAAATTCATCCCCCTGGTCGTGGTCTGTGTCTTTGCTGTATCCCTGATCGAGAGCCTGCTTGTCCTCCCCGCCCATCTGGCCCATATCGGGGAAAAGCGCGCCAAAGGCCCGCTGCGCTACCTGACTCAGGCTCAAGCCAGATTCAGCGCCTGGATCGAGGTCCTGATCACCCAGCGCTTCGGGCCCTTTCTGGCCTTTGCCCTCAGTCATCGCTACCTGGTTCTGGCCCTGAGCCTGGCTGTTCTCACGGCCACGATCGGCTATATTCAATCCGGACGGATGGGCATCATCCTCTTTCCCACTGTCGACTCGGATTATGCCTACGCGCAGGCCACCATGCCCGCCGGGGCGGCCAGGGAGGACCTGCAGCTGGTTGAGAGCCGGCTTATCCAGGCGGCGCAGGACGTGGTCCAGGAGTACGGCGGCCGGGAGCTGTCACAATCTTTGCTGACCGTGGTCAACGAGAACACTGTAGAGGCCAGGATCTACCTGACCGACCCTGAGGTCCGTCCCATCGGGACCTC
The DNA here is from genome assembly GCF_000620765.1 of Desulfovermiculus halophilus DSM 18834. NCBI lineage: Bacteria > Pseudomonadati > Thermodesulfobacteriota > Desulfovibrionia > Desulfovibrionales > Desulfohalobiaceae > Desulfovermiculus > Desulfovermiculus halophilus. Next base: position 100,629 of record NZ_JIAK01000007.1, on the reverse strand, counting down.
CCAGGTCACTCGGCACTGGAGGGAAGCCGTGGGTCAGGTGACCGGCCTGGAGAGCATCCAGTTCGAGGCCGACCGCGGCGGGCCCGGATCGGGGAAGGCCTTGACCGTTCAGCTCAGCCATCGGGACCGGGATCTTCTGGAACAGGCGGGCAAGGACCTGGCCGCAGTTTTGGAAGAATATCCGGGTGTCTCGGATATTGATGACGGCTCACCAAGCGGCAAGCGGCAGCTTGACATCCGGCTCTCGGATCTCGGACGCCGCATGGGGCTTTCCTCCCGGGAAGTTGCCAATCAGGTCCGGCACGCCTTTTACGGAGCCGAGGCCCTGCGCCAGCAGGAAGGCAGGAATGAAGTCACCGTCCGGGTCTGGCTGCCGGAAGATGAGCGGGAGAGCTTGGCTACCCTGGAAGACCTTCTGCTTCGGGTTGGAGACAAGGAGGTCCCTCTGCAGGATGCAGTCCGGATTGTGGAAAGCCGCTCCTACACCAGCATCAACCGGACCAACGGGCGACGGACTGTGGATGTTACAGCCAATGTCCAGCCCCGGTCCAGGGTGGAGGTGTTGAGTGCAGAGCTGAAGGCAACGGCCCTTCCCCAGCTCCAGACCACCTCCCCCGGGCTGAGCTTCAGCTTTGAAGGCCGTCAGGCCGATCTCCGGGAGAGTGTGGGCAGCCTCATCCAGGGCTTGCTTCTGGCCCTGCTCGCCCTGTATGGTCTGCTGGCGGTTCCCTTCCGCAGCTATATGCAGCCCATGATCATCATGGCCTGCATTCCCTTCGGCCTTGTGGGCGCTGTTCTGGGCCATCTGCTCCTGGGCTACTCTTTGAGCCTGATGAGCCTGTTCGGGATTGTGGCCTTAAGCGGAGTGGTCATCAACGACTCCCTGGTCCTGATCCATTTTGCCAACCGCCTGCGCCGGGAGGGTCACAGCGTGTTTGATTCCATCACCATGGCCGGCATGCAGCGTTTCCGTCCCATCCTTTTGACCACCCTGACCACCTTCGGCGGCCTCTCGCCCATGATCCTGGAGACCTCAAGACAGGCCCGCTTTCTGATCCCCATGGCCATTTCCCTGGGCTTCGGCCTGGTCTTTGCCACCCTGATCATCCTGGTCATGATTCCCTCTCTGTATCTGATCCTGGAGGATGTATCCCACACCTGCGGCTTGGGACCCTGCATCCAGGATGTGGAGGGAAAAAAGCCGAACCACGCCTTGGAGTGAGGTCGTGCCTGCGTGCTGCACAACACAATAGAATCTTGGCTCTTCGACCCAGAAAGTGGAATTGCATCTACAAAAGTTTGCCGTCTCTTCTGTGTGCCTTGAGCGACAGGCCCGCACATTTTCTTGGCCCCGCCAAAAGGGGGAAACCAGGCACTCACATGCATAATATGCTCAGTCCATCTGAAAGCAATGTCCATCATGTGAGTGCCTGGAGGGGGCAGGGATCCCCCTTTGGCGGGGCTTAGAAAATGCCGGGCCGAAAGTGGGCTCACAGAAGAGATGGCAAACTCCAAAAATCCACAGGCTATGTCGAAGAACCAGATTCTTCAGTCCCTTCGCTCCTTCAAAATGACAAGAGGGGGCATCAGCACATCCGGCGGGCCATCATTCTTCTGTCTGTCATTCTAGGCGAGCCTGCGAGGGAAGAAGCTCGCATCAAATTTGACAATTCTGGGACATGCTTTAGGTATACTCCTGAGCGCGTAAGCACAAAAACCATCCCGACGGATGCATACAAATACTACAGGAGCAGATATGGCCCAATTGACCAACCCGATGGAAATCTTCAAACTGTTGGACAACTCCAACTGCCGTCAATGCGGGCAACCGACATGCATGGCCTTTGCCGCGGCTGTATTCCGCGGCCAGCAGGATATAAGCGAATGCCCCAAGCTTGACGCGGACACCGTGGCCCAATTCTCCGAAAAAACGGGGCAGCAGACCACACCGGATCAAGAGGTGGAGGAAACGGTCAAGCAGCTCAAGGCCGAGGTTCCCAAGATGGATCTGGCCTCTGCCGCCGAGCGCCTTGGCGGTCGGTACAGCAACGGGAGGATAACGGTAAAGGTCCTGGGCAAGGATTTCCACGTGGATACAAAGGGCCGCCTCTCAGCCGAGATCCACACCAATGCCTGGGTCTCGGTCCCGGTCTTGACCTATATCCTGTACGGAAACGGGGTCTCACCCATCAACAAGTGGGTGCCCTTCCGGGAGCTTTCCGCCGGAAAATCCTGGGTCGGACTTTTTGAACAGCGCTGCGAAAAGCCCTTGAAGCAAATAGCCGACTCCGACCCGGAGCTGTTCTTTGATTTGCTCGACCTGTTCAACGGCAGGGACGGCAGCGCCCAATTCGACGCCGATGTGGCTGTCATCCTCCATCCTCTGCCCAAGGTCCCCATGGCTGTCTGCTACTGGCGGGCGGAAGACGGCCTGGACTCCAGCCTGCATGTCTTTTTTGACGCCACGGTTGAGGAGAACTTGACCATCGGCTCCATCTTCTCCCTTGGAGCCGGCCTGGTGCGCATGCTGGAAAAGCTGGTCATGCGCCATCAGAACCAGATCGCCTTTGGCTAGCGGTCCTTAAAGATCCGTCACTGGGAGGCCAAGACCTCCCGAAGCTTTTGGCTCAGCCCGGCAGCGGAAAAAGGCTTTTGGATGAAATCAATCCGTGAATCCACTATTCCCTGCTGGGCTATGACATTTTGCGTATAACCGGACATGAACAGGGTCTTGATCCCGGGCCGGATAGCCTCCAGGCAGGTCTTTAGCTCCTTGCCGTTGGTCTCCGGGAGGATCACGTCGGTGAGCAGGACATGAATCGGACCTGCATATTCCCCAGCCAGCTTCCGGGCCTCGCTGGGTGACCGGGTGGCCAGGACAGTGTATCCCTGCTCCTCCAGCACGGCCTGGGTCAGGTCCAGGACCATTTCCTCGTCTTCCACCAAGAGAACGGTTTCTTCCCCGGACACGGTGGCGAAGTTCCGGGACCGCGCATCAGCCGAGAGCTCGCCTTGGGATCGCGGGAAATAGATCTTGAACGTGCTGCCCCGTCCCTGTTCGCTGTAGACGTGAACCACCCCTTGGTTTTGCTTCACAATCCCGTACACAGTGGACAGACCAAGCCCCGTTCCCTGATCGGCCTGTTTGGTGCTGAAGAAGGGATCAAAGATCTGATCCATGGTCTCCTGGTCCATGCCGCTGCCTGTATCGCTGACCGTGAGACAGACGTACTCTCCAGGCTGAACATAGGAGTGAAGCTCGGTATAGGTCTGATCAAGGACCACGTTCATGGTCTCCATAGTGATCCTCCCGTCCCCCGTAATCGCGTCCCGGGCGTTGATCACCATATTGGCCAGGATCTGATCGATCTGGCTGGGATCGACCCGGATCGGCCAGAGGCCGGATGCCGGGTAAAATGAAAGGACAATGGTCTCGCCTATCAGCCGGTCAAGGAGTTCCTTCTGCCTGGCAATCTCTGTGTTCAGATCAATAACCCTGGCCTGGGAGAGCTGCCTGCGGGAAAAGGCCAGAAGCTGCCGGGTCAGGTCGGCGGAACGCTCCGCAGCCTGCTTTATCTGTTCCAGAGGATAGTGCAGAGACTCGTCTTCCTGCACCAGGCGCAAGGTCATATCTGTATACCCCATGATCACGCCCAGCATGTTGTTGAAGTCGTGGGCAACCCCTCCGGCCAAACGACCGACAGCCTCCATCTTCTGGGCCTGGGCCAAGTACCGTTCAGCGGTTTCCTTTGCTTCTTCCGCCTTTCGGACGTTTTCATCCCGTTCAATTCCATACAGGGCAAAGGCGATATCTGAAGCCAGCTCGCAGAGCAGGGCCTGCTCTTCATGATCGCGTCCCTGGGTCCGGGGCAGGACAACAGTCAAGGCTCCATACATGGTCCCCATATGCTCCAGGGGCAAACACAGGGTATCGCTGTCCATGCAGTTCTCAGCCATCGGACAGCCGTCGCAGGTCATGGACGGCTTGTTGATCAGGCAGATCTCGCTGTGCTTCATTGCCTGACGGCAGCACTCGGGCAACCGCCCCTGTTGCAGCAGCTGATCAAAGTCCGTCAACCACCCGTTGAGCCCTTCCTGGGCATACTGCAACGGCCGCCGGGACTGATCGGTAAGGATGATCATTCCCGCCTCGAATCCCCTGCTTTGGACCAGGATCTGGCACCCCTGGTCAATGAGCTCTTTTTTGTCCTTTTTGGAATTGATCAGGTGATTGATATCCCGAATTGCCCGCAAGACACGATTCAGATGCTCGACCTTCTCCTGAGCCTGCTTTCTCTGGGTGATCTCGGCCATGAACCCATCGATTATGAACGACTGATCGGGGCGTCGTTCACTGATCCGGGCATTGATGGAGAACCAGGCCCAGGTTCCGTCCGCCCGCCGGCCATGTATCTCGAACTGCTCTACCTGCCCCTCGGTATCCAGACGGCGGAGAAACTCGCTTCGCTGGGCTGTATTTCCATACAGGGTGTTCTGGAGATCACGTCTGTACACACGTCCCTGGGCCTGGGTGTCGATCCTGAGCATTTTCTGCAGCTCAGGATTGGCCTGAAGAGTTCGGCCGTTGGAAGTAGTCCGAAAGATCCCGATAGGCGCGTCATTGAATAGATTCTTTAAAGCCGCTTCTCGTTGATGCAGCCTGTCCCTTTGCTCTTCGGCCGCCTTATGGGCAGCGTCCCGCTCGCGCATGAACCGCCAGGAAGTGTAAACCGAGATGATAAGGAGAAGAATGATCAGGCCGGCAAGGGCGTACTGGGTCAGACGAAAGCTGCGCAGATCCGCATTTATCTTGGCATGCAGCAGGGCCTGCACAGCGTCGGTCTTTTGGACCTGCTCAACAAACGTGTGCTGCACCTTCTGAGCAGCGGAGAGACCGGGCAGCCGAGCCCCGGGAGTATGTTCAGCCCACCGCTGGTTGAGGATTTTCAGAAATTCTTTCCTCTGAACGCGCATCTGGCTCAGCTCAACGCGCAGGTCAGGATCCCGGACCGGGGCAATCCTTCCCTGAACCGACTCCGCGCCCTCCAGCATGGCCTGGACAAACCAGTTGGAGCGTTCAAAATGGTCCACGGCCTGATCAAAGGCATCCTGGTTGTCCTCGGCAAAGGCATACCTGAGCATGTTGTGGCCCAGGATATCCTGCTGGGTGATCTGCATCGCCGCTTCCACCTGGCTGATATGCCGCAAGGCCTTCTGCTGGCTGGCCCACAGGGAATAGACCAGGGTGGCCGCGATGCACAGGATAAGGAGGCAGATGGAGACTGCCATCTGCCAGGGCAGGGAGCGCAAGGGGGATTTGGAGCTGTTCATTTCCTGCATCAGGGTCGCCAGGCCGGCATTGAAGAATGGCGGAAGAGGGGATTTTTGTTCCGTCTTGCTTATAAGGTCTGTCCCGTTTCCTTCGAGGCCGTGAGGCTCCGCCGGAGATCTTGGCCTACAAGATGACCATACTCAAGGACGACGAACTGGGCAAGAACATATCTCTGGCTCTTCGACACAGGAAGTGGAATTGCCTGCATAAGAGTTTGCGAACTCCCAAAATCCCCAGGCTAGGTTGAAGAGCCGGAAAAAACAGGTTGCGGGGACAGCAAACGGGAGTGGACGTGCGGGGAAAGACCCAAGGAGAAGGTTGGGCGCAAGGAATGGGGGATGCGAACATCAAGCCCCGCGCACCGCAGGACCGCGGGGCTTGAGCCGGAATGACCTATTTCATTTCCTTCCAGACTTTGCCCACCAGGTCAGGTCCGGGCTTGAGGGTCTTCTTCCCCGGCTCCCAGTCCGCCGGGCAGACCTCCCTGCCCCCTGTCTGCCGGACATGCTGAAAGGCCCGGATCTGGCGCAGAGTTTCGCTCACATTCCTGCCGACCGGCGGGGACAAGACCTCCATGGCCTGGATCACCCCGTCCGGATCGATGAGGAACTTGCCCCGGATGTCCACGCCGGCCTCTTCATCGTAGACCCCGTAGACCTTGCCCAGGCGTCCGCCTCCGTCCGAGACCATAGGAAAGGGGATGCCGCCGTCAACCATGTGGGCCAGCTCGTTTTCGTCCCACATCTTGTGCACCACATTGCTGTCCACACTCACGGACATGACTTCAACACCCAGGTCCTGAAACTCTTTGTATTTACCAGCGACCGCTGATATCTCAGTCGGTCAGACAAAGGTAAAGTCCCCGGGATAAAAGCAGAGCACAACCCATTTGCCCAGGTGGTCTGAGAGCTTCACATTGATGAACTTGCCCTGCTGGTAGGCAGGAGCTTCAAAATCCGGAGCCTTGCCGCCAACTTTGGCTTGAACCATGCTTTCCTCCTTGTTGGTTTGTTCCTGTCCGACCGTCTTTTCAGGTTCCGATGCACCGACCACCCGCCCGGAAGGCTTGGCGCACCCTACTCCATCCTCACTCATATCTGCCTCCTTAGCCTGATCTGACGCGGGTATACCAGATCTTTTTTTTATTGACAATAATTATCATAGCTATAACTTGCCCTGGCCGCGACACCCTGCCCCAAGCTCCACCGCTCACCTTTTCTTGATTCCCCGCCGCTTCCGGTGAGCGCGCGTAAACGGTCAAGCCCCGCGCCAAAGTTCAGGGGGCCTTCCCCAGCGAGGCGGTGACCAGCCCTTCAACTTACAGTTGACGATGAGATCCGTATTGGGACTGATACGAAAGATAACCAAACAGCCGAATTAGGCCTTTAGCGCCACGCTGGTGAAGGCCCCACGAACGAATACGAATGGCAACGCGCATTGTTCGTCTATCCGCGTCCTTTTCCAGCACCTCCCTGCCCGCGCCCTCCTTGACCCGGGCCCCGGCCTTGAGCACCACCGCCGAGACCCTGTCCACCTTGCCCGGGACCTCGGCCTCGAGCACCTCCGCCCATGCCTCGTCCTCCCTGGTCCGGCCCGCGGCCCCGGCCTCCGCCGCCTCTGCCCATTCCCTGGCCGCCAGGGGCTTGGCCTCCGGAGGCCGTGGTGATAGGCTGGAGCTCGTTTTTTTCCCAGGCTTGAATCGCCTCCTGAACCGTCCCGGCTGAGCTGGAAAAGATGTGCAGCTGGGAGTGGCTCAGGGCCTGCATGGCCTTCGGCCCCACCTGGCCGGTAATCAGCACCTCGGCTGCTGAGGCACTTACAGCCTGGGCTGCCTGAATACCTGCTCCCTGGGCTGCGCTTTGGTTCTGCGAGTTATCCACAAAAGAGGCGGTCTTGGCATCCGTGTCGTAGATCACAAAACCGGAGCACCGCCCAAAACTTGGATCGAATGCATCCTGAAGGGTCTGTCCTTGGGCGCTTACAGCTATTTTCATTGTCTACCTCCCCATGGTACGGGTGATTGGTTTGTACTTAGAGTAAAGCTTTTAGAGATTGAAGAAAACCCTTTACGGAGCAGATTTTTCATCATGGTCATATTTCTACCTTCAAGGAAGGTTTTTTGCATAATGACTCAACCCGTTCCTGGCAGAACACTAGCGAGGACTCCATGCTCACCCATGTAGTTATTCCATTAAGCTTGAAGGAGTACGAGCAAAAGCTCATCTCCATGGGCCGCCTGTTGAAATATTTCGGGACCAAGAAGGCTTCCCTGATTCACGTCCGGTCCTCGAACAAGAAAGATACTGAACCCCAGGACCTGACAGAAAGGATCCGCTCCTATGCATCACATCTTCGAGGGCTTGGATTCGAGGTGGACATGTACTTCAAACAGGGCCATATCGCTTCCCAAATCCTGTCCATGGCCATGGAACTGGAAGCCGACTTCATCAGCATGTTCTGGGAGAGCAAAAGGTTTTTGCGCAAGGCCCTGCTGGGGAACATCGACGCAGATGTGATCCGCATGTCCGACCTTCCGGTTTTTGTCTACAAGCACTCGTTTTTCCTGGCCAAAGAACAGAAAATGAGTCAGGCCATGTACGCCACCAACTTTCGGATCACAGACAGCCATGTCATGCCCTACCTGACCAACCCGGACTTTTCCACCCAGGTCCTCTATATCCTGCATGTCGGCGACCGGGCTCCAGACCCGCAGGCGGAAGCACTGAGAAAGCAGCAGGTGCAGCAGAACCTGGGCCGGCTCAAGGCTGAATGCGAGCAGGCCTTTTATCGCATAGAGACACTAGACGTGGTCGGCCATCCGGGAAACAAGGTTGTGCACATGGCCAAACGGTACGGAGTGGATTTGCTTATCATCGGCAAATGCGACGAGCAAAGTTCATTTGAACAGATCATGGGCTCCACGGCCCAGCTCATTGCAGACAAGGCCAACTGTTCAATATTTATCGTTCCTGGAGCGCAGCGGCAATGAATATGCAACTCTTCTCTGCGGGACTGTGGAAACAACAGACCGTGTTCATAATCTCTCTGGTCATCGTTCTCAGTCTAGTCGGCCTCGGTGTGGTCAACCCGGCACTTCTGGAAAGATACTCCAGCCTCATCCATGAGTACATCATTGAGACCTTTGGCTGGGGGTACATGATCTCCGCCCTGGCCTTTCTTGTCTTCAACATCTGGTTCGCGCTGAGCAAGTACGGGAACATCCGCCTGGGTAAAGACAGCGAAAAGCCGCAGTATTCATATTTTGGCTGGTTCAGCATGCTCTTTGCGGCCGGCATGGGCATAGGGCTCATCTTCTGGGGGGTGGCCGAACCCATGAGCCATTACCTCAATCCCCCTGAATACCTTGCCGGCCAGTCGGATGGAGCCGCCAAGTTCGCCATGAAGTACAGCTTCTTTCACTGGGGGGTTCACCCCTGGGCTGTCTACATCACCATGAGCCTGGCCATCGCCTACTTTTCCTTTCGCCGGGGGATGCCACCTCTGATCTCCAGCTGCTTTTATCCCCTGATCGGAGAACGGATTTACGGTGTCTTCGGCTACTGCATTGATATCCTGGCCGTCTTTGCCACCGTATTCGGGATCGTCACCTCCCTCGGACTGGGGGCGATGCAGATCACGACCGGCCTGGGCGAAGTCTTCCATTTCCGCCCCGATTTCCAGGCCCAGGTCACTGTCATTGCCGTGGTCACGGTCCTGTTCATGATCTCCAGCATGACCGGCCTGGACAAGGGGATTCAAATCCTGAGCAAGACCAATATCCTGCTGGCAGTGACCCTTCTCGGCTTCATGCTCCTGGTTGGGCCAACAGCCTATATCCTGAATGTGTTTACCAACACCGTGGCCGACTATCTCTCCGGCCTGTTCAATATGAGCCTGTCCACCAACCCCTTTCAGGGCTATGCCTGGACCCAGTCCTGGACCATATTCTACTGGGCCTGGTGGATAGCCTGGTCCCCCTTTGTCGGTCTTTTTGTGGCCAGCATTTCCCGGGGCCGGACCATCAGGGAGTTTATCCTCGGCGCCCTTCTGGTCCCCACTCTGCTCACTTTTTTGTGGTTCAGCGTCTTCGGCGGAGCGGCATTCTTTCTGGAGATTCAAGAGGGCGCGCACATAGCCAAGGCCGTGTCCGAGAACATCTCCGTCGGCATGTTCCGTCTGTATGCCCACTATCCCTTCAGCACCCTGCTGACCCTGATCACCATCCTCCTGCTGGCCGTCTTTTTCGTTACCTCCGCTGACTCGGCAACCTATGTCCTGTCCATGATGACCTCGCAGGGCAACCTGTATCCCTCCCCGGCCAAAAAGATCGTCTGGGGGCTCATGGTCTCTGCAACAGCCGTCATCCTCCTCTACTCCGGGGGGCTGGAGGCCCTGCAGAAGATGGCCATTGCCGCTGCTCTGCCCTTTACCGTGATCATGCTCTTTCTGTGCCGCAGCCTGGTCAAGGGCCTGCGCTATGAATTCAAGTACCTGCGGGACAGCAGCCAAGAATGACTGACGCGGCCCTGCCTGTGGATGTGAACATTTTGGGCCCTTGGACACAGGGAGTTGCATTGTATGAAAGACTGTTATTAGTTATCAGGATCCGATTGGGTAACCACTCCCAGTCGGTATCGGGATCGGTATCGAAATCGTTTGTATGCTTCGTTAGCGCAAGCGTGCCTGCGCCTTGGCAGGCATGTGGGCTAGTAGTCCCGCCTATGGCTGGACTCGCGCTATGTCCGCAAGCGGGAATTTCTTTCCCGCGCAGCTTCAGTGCAGCGCGCAAAAAGCAAACAACTTTTAATTATAGCTCCCACGCAGAGCGTGGGAACGATAAAAGCGATAAACAAGAAATCAATGAGTTACAGCAAAATGTCGCTGGAGTGATAAGAGTTTGCCGTCTCTTCTGGATGCAAAGAACCAAAGACCCTCATGCCGTGTACACCGCATCCACCACCTTCCGCGAGGCCTCTGCGATTTTGGGCGAAAAGCGCAGATCTATCGCCGCCTTGAGCATCTCTGTGCTGATCATTCGCTTCCGTTGGGCCATGACTGCCAGAGAGGCCAGGGCATGGTCCGCTTTGTGTATCCCTCTGGCCTTGAGATCCAGGTCCACGACCTCGGCTTGGGTGGGGGGGACCTCCAGATCCGGGACTGCCCGCAGAACGAGACTGCTCTCCGGGAGGGTGGCAAACACCTCTCTGCGCCGGACAACGCCTTCTTCGGCCAGGACCATGACCGCTGAGGGCCGGGAGAGTCCGGTGTAGTCGATGGCTTCCGGGGAAAGGATGACTTCACTCACCGAGTGCCCGGTGAGCACGGTAATCGGATAGTCGTTTTTCTGGCTGGCCTGCAGCCCTGCGCACATCCCGGCCAGGCCAGCGAGCTCCCCGGCTGTCACCACTCGTTGACCGGCCGCCCCCAGGATGAGCAGCCCCTGTTCCCTGTCCTGGGGAGCCGTGCAGATGGGGGCTACAGCCGGCGGCATCTCGGGGTCACTCTGCGGGCCGGTTCGCTCCCGCACCGCTTCCGTGTACTCCTGGCGCTCGTTGGCTGGAACCGTCCCGTTTGCTGCCGGCAGCCTGCTCAGCTCCCGGTCTATGACCTGCGGTGAGATCGTGTTTCGTTTCATGTACCTGCCGGGACAGACCCCCCAGATGTCCAGGGCCGCAAATCCTGGGTATCCCATGGCCCGGGTCACCGCCCGGCTCAGGTCCTTGGCATAGGCCGAGGTGCGGAGCACAAACGGGGCGCCCGCAGCCTCCAGGACCCGGCAGGCGTCCATAGGCCGCTCAACGCTATTTAAGAACCCGGATCCCACCGTGCTTTCCGCAGGTGTGGTGGCTGAGAACTGCCCTCCGGTCATCCCGAAGTTGAAGTTGTTCAAGATGAGCAGGGTCAGATCCACATTCCTCCGGCAGGCGGCCAACAGATGCGCGCCCCCTATGCCCAGCCCCCCGTCCCCCATGGTCACCACCACATGCAGATCAGGGCGGACCATCTTCAGGCCTGTGGCATAGGTCAGGGCCCTGCCGTGCAGCCCATGCAGGGCGTGGGTGTGGAAAAAGGTATCAAACAGCCCCGAACACCCGATATCACTGACCAGGACGATCTGGTTTCCGGACAGCCCCTGATCCTGGAACGACCGATCCAAGGCCTTGACCACCCGTTCGTGCGAGCACCCAGGGCAAAAAACAGGCGGGCGGCTGGTATTCAACAAGCTAGGCATGGGCCACCTCCAGAATCTGATCCGGGGTGAGCAGATTCCCATTCATCTGCCCCAGGGCTTGGACCTCCTTGCCCGGAAGGATGCGCTCTATCTCCCGTGCATACAGGCCGAGATTCATTTCCGGAACGATGACCCTGGACGCCGAACGGCATCTGGAGGCGATCTCCTCCTCCAGGACAGGCCATAAGGTCTTGAGGATCAAAAGGCCCACGGACCGCCCCTGATCGACCAGCCGTCTGTACGCGGCCAAGGCGGTCCGGGCCGTGACCCCGTAGGCCACGATGACCACATCCGCCTCACTGGGACCCCGGTAGGCAGAAAAGCTCATCTCCCGGACATGGGCATCTATCTTTTGCCTCAGACGGGTGTGCATGGCCTGGATCCGGGCTGGATCGACAGTGATGTATCCGTCCTCTCCATGGGTGGAGGACGTTTGCCGAACCAGGACCCGGGGATGTCCCAGGGGCAGGAACCCCGGGGGCTGCCCGGGGTGGGCGGCAAAGGGCAGAAAGTGCTCCTCCGGGGCATATACCCGGTCCTGGACCACCGGCCAGGAGACGGAATCCAGGTCCACGCTCTCCCTGGTCAGGGCGATCTCCTTGTTCGAGGCCACAAAAACAGGACACCGGAAGCGTTCGGCCAGGTTGAAGGCCTGCATGGTCAAGACAAAGGCGTCCCGGACATCGATTGGGCACAGGACGACAACCGGCAGCCCTCCGGAGCTGTTCCAGCGCATGAACTGCACGTCCCCGTCCGCCCCCTTGGTCGCCGAGCCGGTGGACGGCCCCAGGCGCTGGACATTGACGATCACCAAAGGGATCTCCGAGCCGGTGGCGAAGGAGAGATGCTCAGAATACAGGCTGATCCCGGGCCCGCTGGTTGCAGTCATGGCCTTGACCCCGGCCATGCTTGCCCCGATACAGGCCCCGATGGACGCGATCTCATCCTCCCCCTGCAGGACCTGTCCTCCGGCCCGGGGCAATATGTCCAGCATGGCATTGAAGACGCCGGTGGCCGGAGTGATCGGGTAGCCGGCAAAGTAGCGGCACCCGGAATAATAAGCGGCCCAGGCCACGGCCTCGTTGCCGTCCATGAACCGCAATGTCCTTGCTTTGTCCCCCACTGACATGGTCTCCCCCTTGCTTCCCTGCACCTTGTCCGCAGTTCCTACACATGCACCCCGCCCTTTGCAACCTTGTCAATCGCACTCGATTGAGATAAACTCCGTGTTACGATTTTTTAAATGATATGTACAGTACAGGAGGTTAGCCATGCCCACAGATATCGAATTCCCCGAGGACTTCATGCGCTGTGTCCATTTTCACGGCCATATATGCCCGGGGCTGTCCATCGGCTACCGGGCGGCGAAAGCAGGATTGGATCACTTGCGGACAAAGCGTTCAGAGGATGAGGAGCTGGTGGCCGTGGTAGAGACCGATGCCTGCGGGGTGGATGCAGTCCAGGTCCTGACTGGATGCACCTTTGGAAAGGGAAACTTTGTCTACAAAGACCACGGGAAACAGGCCTTCACCCTGATCGACAGAAACAGCGGACAGGGCATCCGCCTGTGCATGCGCCCGGACGGCTTTGCTCCCAAGGGCCGGCATCAGGAGTTGATGTCCAAGGTTATGCAGGGTCAGGCCACAGAGGACGAGGAACAGGAGTTCGCAGGCCTGCATCAGGAGGCGAGCAGGCAGGTCGTGGACATGCCTCTGGATGAGCTGTTTGAGATCCAGGCTGGGGCGTTTGCTGTCCCGGACAGAGCCAGAATCGATCAGTCCGAGTGCTGCGCGAGGTGCGGAGAGCCGGTAATGCGCTCAAAGATGGTCCAGGCCGATGAGCGGCTCCTTTGTCAGGCCTGTGCCGGGTGATTGGCTTACAAGAACAGAGCCCGCAGCTTGAACAAGCTGCGGGCTTCTTTGACCGCATAAAGAGCCGGAATGCGACCTTTTAATGCTAGGCACTCTCCGCCGCTCCGGCAATAACCTGTTGCTTGGCCTTGCTGTTTCCGCCCACAACCGGCTGCCCGACAGGCAGGATATCCTTGCCGTAGACCTGGAACAGGATCGCGTGGGCCATCATGTACCAGGCGTTCAGGGCGCAAAAAATGAGCACGATGGCTGCGAGGGTGGTCATCCCCGGCATTCCGAAGTGGGCCAGGTCCAGGAGGATGAATCCGGCCAGAAGCAGGGTGAATGTGGAGGCCATGGCCAGATGAATGCGCAGGGCCCCGACCCATAAAATGGCCGTATACAGGGTCCAGACCACCAGGAACCAGCCTATATCTGTGGTGGAGGATGCGTATATCCCGGCGTGATTCATGAGCAGAATCACGCTCAAAGCGATCCAGAAGGCTCCATAGGAGCAAAACGCACTGTATCCGAAATTGTTTCCGGCCTTAAACTCCTGGTACCCGGCCACAAGCTGGGTCAGCCCGCCGAAAACAAGCCCCAGGGCCACAATAGGCCCAACCCCGCACCATCCGAGATTGTGAAATTGCAGAATCAGTGTGGTCAGACCAAAGCCGGCCAGCCCGACGACCGCAGGGTTACCAGTTGTAGAATCGGCCATTGTCTCCCTCCTTTTGCAGAACCAAACACATTTTGTTTCCAGTCGAACCTGTGCTAGTCTGAGGCAAGGGATGTGCCATTGTGCCACAAATGCTCCACCACCCTGATTTTATTTCTAAAAACATCCAAAAAAACACTCAGCTGGGTCATCTCCGATTCAGCCGATGGGGTAGCTGCATCTCATCCACTTTATAACCCACTGAAACATAAAGATTTTACCTTTGGGTCACCTGCGCCCCAAACTGGGATTCTCTGTACAGGAGAGATGCCAGGCCTTCAGAGACTCGATGAGAAGGCCCTTGAAAACATCGGCTCTTCGACACAGAAAGTGGAATTGCATACATAAGAGTTTGCCGTCTCTTCTGTGTGCCGTGAGCGGCAGGCCCGCACATTTTCTTGGCCCCGCCACCCGGCACTCACATGCATGATATGCTCAGTCCATCTGAAAGCAATGTCCAGCATGTGAGTGCCTGGAGGGGGCAGGGATCCCCCTTTGGCGGGGCTTAGAAAATACCGGGCCGAAAGTGGGCTCACAGAAGAGATGGCAAACTCCAAAAATCCACAGGCTATGTCGAAAAACCGAAAACATCCGTCTGGACAAGGACAAGGACCATGAACCTTTGGCAGCGGTTCACAGATCTGCGCATCCGGCATAAACTCCTGCTGGTCTATTCCCTGCTGTTCGCTCTGGCCTTCAGCCTGGCCGGAGGCCTAATGATCGTATTCGTCAAAAACCACATTCAGCACAGCATTGAACAGGAGCTGAGAAACACCACCCAGACCCTGCTGCACATTGTCGGCAACTCCGCAGACCTGTCCATAAAAAACCACCTCCGGGCCGTGGCCGAAAAGAACAGGGAAATTGCCGCCTATTTCCACTCCCAATACACCCAGGGGGCCATGTCCGAGTCCGAAGCTAAGCAGCGAACCAGGGAAGTGTTTCGCTCCCAGCATATCGGCAGCACGGGATATTTGTACTGCCTGAACAGCGACGGCAATATCGTCATGCACAAGTATGACGGCCTGATTGGGGCAGACCTCTCCAGCTACAGCTTCATCCAGAGACAGCTGAAAATGCGCGAGGGGTACCTGGAGTACTCCTGGCGCAACCCAGAGGAAGACACGACCAGACCCAAGGCTTTGTACATGACCGAGTTCAAGCCCTGGGACTGGATTATCTCCGCCTCCTCCTACCGTACCGAGTTCAATGAGCTGATAAGCGTCAAGGACTTGAAGAAAAGCATCCTCTCCTTGAGCTTTGGCCAAAGCGGGTACTCCTTTGTCTTAAACGAAGAAGGGGATCTGCTTATCCATCCCGCGTACCAGGGCAAGAACATTTTAAAGCTCATGCCTGAGGAGGGCGGCCAGGACCTTCGGCGCATGCTCCGCGAGGAAAGCGGGACCATTGTCTATTCCTGGCGCAATCCGGGAGAGGAAAGACTGCGGCGCAAAATGGTCATCTTCCAGGCCATTCCTGAGTTCGACTGGGTGGTGGCCTCTTCCCTGTATCTGGACGAGTTCTACGCACCCCTGACCACCGTGGGCCAGATCATTACCGGCATCATGGCCCTGGTCCTTATCCTGGTCATCCCCATCACCTGGTCCATAAGCGCCACGATCACCAATCCCATCCGGGACCTGATGCACAGGTTTTCCAAGGGGGCCACCGGGGACGATACAGTGCGCATGCCGGTCACCTCCCGGGACGAAGTCGGCATCCTGGGGGAATATTTCAACACCTTCATGGACCACCTCCAGGCCTCCAGGCAGAGTCTGAAGGCGGAGATCGCGGATCGCAAAAAGGCCGAGGACTTCATCCGCAGAAGCGAAACCAAATACAGGGAACTGGTCCAGAACGCGAACAGCATCATTCTCCGGGTGGACACCGAAGGCAGGATCACTTTTTTTAACGAATTCGCTCAAAACCTGTTCGGGTATACAGAGGAAGAGATCCTGGGCCGCAAGAGCCTGGAGGTGTTCGTGCCCCGCGTGGACTCCACCGGACGCAGAATGCAGGATCTCCTGGACCGGGCGGCGCAGAATCCGGAGAGCTATCTGTACTATGAGACCGAGGCCATCCGCCGGAACGGGGAACGGATTTGGGTGGCCTGGACCAACAAGGCAGTCCGGGACAGCCGGGGCCGAATCGTCGAGTACCTTTGCGTGGGACACGACATTACCCAATCCCGGGAGAATGAACAGGAGATGGCCAGCATGCGCCAGTTTCTGCGCCACATTGTGGATTCCATGCCCTCGGCCCTGTTCAGCGTGGACCTGAGCCATCACATCACCCAGTGGAACCAGGAGGCCGCTCGTCTCACGGGCATTGATCCGGAAGAAGCCCTGGGCCGGCCCATGTCCCGGACCATCCCCCAGATCGGGGAATACAAGGATATGCTCCGGGCTGCGGTGGAGCAGAACAAACCCAGGACCAGGCAGAAGATTGCTCTCAGCTTCGGCCAGCAGGTCCGGTACATGGATATCATGGTCTATCCCGTGACCCTGGAAGCCTTTCAGGGTGCGGTCATCCGCCTGGACGACGTCACCTCCAGGGTCCGCATGGAAGAAGTCATGGTCCAGACCGAGAAGATGATGTCCGTCGGCGGGCTGGCCGCAGGCATGGCTCATGAAATCAACAATCCCTTGGGCGGGATTTTGCAGAACACCCAGAACATTATCCGCCGCCTTTCCCCGTCCCTGGCGGCGAATACGGCCGCAGCCGAGTCCCTGGGCCTTGACCTGAATCTGGTCACGGAATATATGGAACAACGCAAAATCCTGCACTTTATTACCAGGATCAAGGAGTCCGGAGAGCGGGCGGCTAAGATCGTGGACAACATGCTCACTTTCAGCCGAAACAACGAGCGGAAGAAAGAGATCGTGGACCTGCGGGACGTGATCAATAAGACCGTGGAGCTGGCCGCTCACGACTATGATCTAAAAAAGAAATACGATTTCAGAAACATACAAATAGTTCGCTACTTTGCCGACAACGTCCCCCGGGTCATGTGCGTGGGCACTGAAATCGAGCAGGTCCTGCTCAACCTGCTGCGCAACGCGGCCCAGGCCATGGCCGAAGGCAAAAAGGGCGGCACCCAGTCCAGGATCGTGCTCCAGCTGTTTCAGGAAGGCAGCTGGACGGTGCTCACCGTGGAAGACAACGGGCCGGGGATTGAGGAAGAGATTCGAAAACGGATCTTTGAGCCCTTTTTCACCACCAAAGGTGTGGGAGTGGGCACCGGGCTGGGCCTCTCAGTGGCCTATTTTATCGTCACCAACAATCACAAGGGCTGCATGACGGTCCATTCCGCGCCCACAAAAGGCACCAAGTTCGTCATTCGCCTGCCCGGTCAGCGACACGAGTTCGCCGGGCTGTAGGTCCGGTCCCTCAGACTATATGGATATATGCACAATACAAGAGATTCTTCAGTCGCTAGGATCCTTCTAAATGACAAAAGGGGGTCACCGAAACCACCCGGCAGGCCGCCATTTTTCTGTTTGTCATTCGTAAGCGAGTCTGCGAGCGAAGAACTCTTCAGCTTTGAACCCGTGAACAGGCGCCCATGGAGGATAACGTGACCAGCACTGCTCCACAGCCGGCAACCCTCTTGATTATCGACGACGACCCTGTGGTCCGGGAAAGCGTCGCCGTATACCTGGAAGACAGCGGGTTCACAGTCCTGGAGGCCGAAGACGGCTTCCAGGGCCTGGAGCTTTTCCGGAAGGACAGGCCGGACGTTCTCCTCCTGGACCTGCGCATGCCCGGCCTGGACGGCTTGGACGTCCTGGCCGAAGTGACCCGGGAGGACGACAACGTTCCGGTCATCGTCATCACCGGGGTGGGAGTCCTTCAGGATGCAGTAACCGCCATCCGTCACGGGGCGTTCGACTTTGTGACCAAGCCGATTTCCGATCTCTCTGTCTTGGAGCACTCGGTGGAAAACGCCCTGCGCCAGACCCGGTTGAAACGGGAGAATGAGAACTACCGGGCCCGTTTGGAACAGGAGGTGGGACACAAGAGCCAGAGCCTGGAAGAGCGGACCAGGGAGCTGGAAGCCGCCAACCAGCAGCTGACCATGGAAATGGTCGAGCGCAAGCGTTCAGAAGAGGCCTACCGGCGCAGCGAGAGCCAGCTCAGGGAAATCATCAGCTTTTTTGAAGGCTTCATTTTTACCTGCACCCCGGAAGGCCGGATAGATTTTGTCAACGACAAGCTCCAGGAGCACATCGGGGCAGATCCCAGCCAGGATCTTTGCCACGCAGTTATTTGCGGCCGAGAGGAACCCTGCTCCTGGTGCCGAATGGATCTGGCCAGACAGGGGCAGACTGTGCGGACCGAGTTTTTCAACCCCCGGGACGAGCGGTGGTACTATGTGATTCACTCTCCGATGTACGACAATCAGGGCCAGGTGCATAAATGCCAGACCATTATGGTCGACATCACTGAGCGCAAGCAGACTGAGGACAGCCTGAAGCAAAGCGAGGCAAAATGGCGAAAGCAAAGCGAGAGGCTGCAGTCCTTTATGCGCGGGTCCGACCGCTTCATGGGCATCGTGGGCAAGAGCCGGGCCATGCAAACGGTCTTCGAGTCCATGCTTCAGGCCGCGAACTCCCAGGCCCACGTCATCATTTACGGCGAGTCTGGAACCGGCAAAGAGGTGGTGGCCCACACCATCCACACCTTAAGTGAACGGGGAGAACGTCCCTTCATCACCGTACACTGCGGAGCGATCCCGGAAAATCTGATCGAAAGCGAGTTCTTCGGCTACGTCAAAGGGGCGTTTACCGGGGCCCAGGCGGATAAGCCCGGCTATCTGGATGCAGCCCACGGGGGGACCCTGTTCATGGACGAGATCGGGGAGCTCAGTTTGAACATGCAGGTCAAGCTCCTGCGGGCCATTGAAGGCCAGGGCTATACCCCCCTCGGGGGCCGGGAGGCAAAGCACGCCGACATCCGGATCATTGCCGCAACCAACAAGGACCTGAGCCAACTGATGCAGTCCGGGGAGATGCGCAAAGACTTCTTCTACCGCATCCACATCATCCCCATCACTCTCCCCCCCCTTCGCGAGCGGACCGACGACATTCCCCTGCTTATCCATCATTTCCTGCAGCAAAGCAGCACCCAGGGGCAGCCCGCCACCCTGCCCAAGAACATCATGCAGGCCATGTCCAGCTATCACTGGCCGGGCAACGTTCGAGAGCTGCAAAACACCATCCACCGCTACCTGGCCTTCGGCCGCATCGATTTTCTCAGCCCCCGGGAGGGAGACAACGGGGACCAGCTTTCAAGGAAGCATCACGACCTTGACCAATACGGCAATCACCCTCCCACTCTGTATGAGGTCCTCCAGGCCAGGGAGAAGGAATACATCGAGCAGCTCCTCCAGGCCTATAAGTGGCATCGATCCAGGGTGGCCGAGATCCTCGGGGTTGACCGGCGGACGCTCTTTAGAAAGATGAAGAGCCACGGCCTGGACTAAAGACCTTGCCCCAGGAGCCGCACATTCGGCACGCGGGGCTGGACTTCGCACTGGACGCGTTCAGGATGCCTGTTTCGGCCGCTTTATGTCCCGGCAAAAAGTGGGTCTGGAAAGACCCCGGGATGCCGGCTGTGAGGACCTGCTGGTCGAGGCCGGCCTGCTGGATGCAGCCCCAAGCCCCTCCCTTGACCGGACTGCCAAAAGTCGTCTTGCGTTTATTTGATATAAAATCCAGGATATAACACTTGCATTTTACCGGCCTCTGACCTCTGATCACTGACCTCTGGCGAGTGCAAATACAGATTGTGCACTCGCATCCTCCCTTGGCTTACATGCCACATCCTTCCCTTTTTGAGACATTCATACCCCAAGGACGGGAAAGCGCTTGTCCCGCGCCCTGCCAGGTGCAGGTCCTTTCGCCGAGACATCCATGCCTCAGAACCCGGACGTCCTGCACCACACCCTTGCAGAATATTAACCATTTGATTTTATATTTTATTTTTGAGATAAACAGTATTTGGAACACTCCTTGCTTAAGGTGGTGGCAGAAACATGCTCATCACAGGTTATACCCCGATGCTGCGGCAAAATGCTGTATGCCGTCCGTATTGCACCAGGGACCGAACAACCCATAGGCTCAAGGAGGAAACGACATGTCAAATGCCTATGATCAGGCGTTCCAACGTTCTGTTCAGGATCCGGAAGGGTTCTGGGGGGAACTGGCCGAAGACATCCACTGGTTCAAGCGCTGGGATAAGGTTCTGGACGATTCCAACAAGCCTTTCTACCGCTGGTTTGTCGGCGGGGAAATGAACACCTGCTACAACGGGCTCGACCTGCACGTGGACAACGGACGCGGCGATCAGGTCGCCTTTATCCACGACAGCCCGGTAACCGAGTCCATCACCAAGTTCACCTACCGCGAGCTCCGGGACCTGACCGCCAAATTCGCCGGTGTGCTGGCCGACCTGGGGGTGACCAAGGGGGACCGGGTCATCATTTACATGCCCATGATCCCAGAGGCCTGCATCGCCATGTTTGCCTGCGCTCGTCTGGGGGCCATCCACTCCGTGGTTTTCGGCGGATTTGCTGCCAACGAGCTGGCCACCCGCATCGACGACGCCAAGCCCAAAGTCCTGGTTTCCGCCTCATGCGGGATCGAGGTGAACAGAGTGATCAAGTACAAGCCCCTTCTGGACAAGGCCATTGATCTCTCCACCCACAAGCCGGACAACTGTGTCATTTACCAGCGGCGCATGGAAAAGGCCGAGCTCAAGCCCGGCCGGGACGTGGACTGGAACGAGGCCATGGACAAGGCCCAGCCCCGGGACTGCGTGCCGGTCAAGGCCACGGATCCTTTGTACATCCTGTACACCTCCGGGACGACCGGACAGCCCAAGGGCGTGGTTCGAGACAACGGCGGACACGCCGTAGCCCTGAAATGGACCATGAAGTCCATCTACAACGTGGATGCCGGCGATGTCTTCTGGGCCGCCTCGGACATCGGCTGGGTGGTCGGCCACTCCTACATCATCTACGCTCCGCTGTTTAAAGGCTGCACCAGCATCATGTACGAAGGCAAGCCTGTGGGCACGCCGGATGCGGGTGCCTTTTGGCGGGTCATCTCAGAGCACAAGGTTCGGTCCATGTTCACCGCGCCGACCGCCTTCCGGGCCATCAAGCAGCGCGACCCCAAAGCCGAACTGCTCAAGAATTACGATCTCTCCAACTTTGAAATCCTCTTCCTGGCCGGAGAGCGCACCGATCCGGATACCCTGCACTGGGCGGAGGACAAGCTCCAGGTTCCGGTCATCGACCACTGGTGGCAGACCGAGACGGCCTGGGCCATTGCCGCCAACTGCATGGGCCTGCATCAGTTCCCGGTCAAGCCCGGATCGCCGACCAAGCCTGTACCCGGCTGGGATCTGCATGTTTTGGATTCGGACAACACCGAGCTGCCCCCTGGCGAGATCGGCACTCTGGCCGTCAAGCTCCCTCTGCCGCCTGGGGCCCTGCCCACCCTGTGGGAGAACGACCAGGGCTTTGTCCAGAAATACCTCTCTGAGTTCCCCGGATACTATACAACGGCTGATGCCGGATATATGGACGATGAAAAGTACGTCTTCGTCATGTCCAGGACCGACGACATCATCAATGTGGCCGGCCATCGCCTGTCCACCGGCGCCATCGAAGAGGTTTTGTCCGAGCATCCGGACGTGGCCGAGTGCGCCGTGGT
Organism: Desulfovermiculus halophilus DSM 18834; assembly: GCF_000620765.1. Taxonomy (NCBI): domain Bacteria; kingdom Pseudomonadati; phylum Thermodesulfobacteriota; class Desulfovibrionia; order Desulfovibrionales; family Desulfohalobiaceae; genus Desulfovermiculus; species Desulfovermiculus halophilus. The sequence goes on along the minus strand of NZ_JIAK01000007.1, from coordinate 78,776 downwards.
TGGAGTGGACGACGCCCTGAAGGGCCAGATCCCGGTGGGCTTCGTGGTCTTAAGCGCAGGGGTGAATCGGGACGAAGCGGACATCGAGCAGGAATGCGTGCAGCTGGTCCGGGACAGGATCGGCCCGGTGGCCGCGTTCAAGCATGCCACTGTGGTCCAGCGCCTGCCCAAGACCCGGTCGGGCAAGGTGCTGCGGGGGACGATCCAGAAGATCGCGGACAACAAGGAGTACAAGGTCCCGGCCACCATCGACGATCCTGACATCCTGGGCGAGATGGAGGAAAGCCTGGCCAAAATGGGCTACGGCAAGGGCAAAACCAGCTAAATCGCAAGGATGCCCTCATCCGGGCCGCGGACAGCTCTATTCCGCTATCCGGGTGAGGTGTTTATAAGGGAAGTGCAGCAGGGCTTTCCCATGCGCTTCCCCAGCAAGGAGGGGCACATCCTGACAAACAAGGCCCGGCGCGATCGCGCCGGGCCTTGTTTGTCAGCTCCTATCTGTACAGCGACATTTTCCCGAACTCACAATGTCCTTGGACCAATCCCCGGCAAGACCATATCAAAGTATCGCTGTCGTACTTTTTTTTCGGCTCTTGGACACAGAAAGTAGAATTGCATACATAAGAGTTTGCCGTCTCTTCTGTGTGCCGTGAGCGGCAGGCCCGCACATTTTCTTGGTCCCGCCAAAAGGGGGAAACCCGGCACTCACGTGTATGATAAGCTTTCGTCACACAGAAAGCAGTGACCTGCACGTGAGTAGCCGGGAGGGGGCAGGGATCCCCCTTTGGCGGGAGTTAGAAAATACCGGGCCGAAAGTGGGCACACAGAAGAGATCGCAAACTCCAAGAATCCACAGGCTACGTCGAAGAACCTATTTTTCCCTGGTCTCCAGAAAATCGATCTTGGGCCAGTCTTCAACCGCCCGCTCCAGGCGATAACGGCTGGAGAACAACAATGCCGGGTGGCCTTCAGCATCCTGAACCAGGGTGTTGAAATAGCGTTTCTTGAACTCCCGCAGGGCGTTCTGGTCCCGGCTGTCTATCCACCTAACGGTCACATACTGCATGGGCTCGTACGTGGCCTGCACCCCATACTCGGCAGCCAGCCTGGAGGCTGTGACGTCAAACTGCAGGGCTCCGATGGCCCCCAGGATATAGTCCCGCCCGTTGACCGGCCGAAAGAGCTGAATGGCCCCTTCCTCAGTCAACTGATACAGCCCCTTGTCCAGCTGCTTGGACTTAAAAGGATCCTTGAGGATCACCCGCCGAAAGAACTCCGGAGCGAAGTTTGGAATGCCTTTGAACTTCAGGGGCTCCTTGCTGCTCAGGGTATCCCCTATGCGCAGGGTGCCGTGGTTGTGGACTCCGATGATGTCTCCCGGCCAGGCGTCGTCCACTCCAGAGCGGTCCTTGGCCATAAAGATGATCGCATTGGCCAAAGTCATATTCTTGCCCAGGCGGTGATGCCTGACCTGCATTCCCCGCTGAAATCGACCGGAGCAGATCCGGACAAAGGCGATCCGGTCCCGATGTTCCGGGTCCATATTGGCCTGGATTTTAAAGACGACCCCGGAAAATTCCTTTTCCTCGGGCGAGACCACCCTGGTCTCCGCTTCCCTGGCCCTGGGTGGGGGCGCCAGGCGGACAAAGGTGTCCAGCATTTCCTGTACCCCGAAGGTGTTCACTGCGCTGCCGAAAAAGACCGGGGTCTGCCGGCCCTCCCGGTACGCCTGGGAGTCGAAGGGATAGCCGGCTCCTTCCAGCAGCTCCACGTCCTGCCGAAGCTTCTCCGCCGCGTATGATCCCAGCAGATCATCCAAATGGCTGTCCCCAAGATCGGAGATCACCGTCGACTCCTCGGGCCTGCTGCCCTTGGTGTCCGCGGGATGGAAAAAGCGGACCTCCCCGTTCATCAAGTCGTAAACCCCCTGAAACTCCTTGCCCATGCCGATCGGCCAGGTCAAAGGGGCGGCTTGAATGCCCAGGGTCTGCTCGATATCGTCCAGCAGTTCAAAAGGATCCAGGCCGTTGCGATCCAGCTTATTGATAAAGGTCATGATCGGCGTGGACCGCATCCGGCAGACCTGCATCAGCTTCGTGGTCTGGGTCTCCACCCCTTTCACGCTGTCGATGACCATAAGTGCGGAATCAACAGCCGTGAGCACCCGGTAGGTGTCCTCGGAAAAGTCCTGGTGACCGGGCGTATCCAGGAGATTGATCTCATACCCCTGATACAGGAACTTCATGACCGAGGAGGTCACTGAGATGCCCCGCTCCTGCTCCACGCTCATCCAGTCCGAGGTGGCGTGCTTGCCGCTCTTCTTGGCCTTGATCGAACCAGCGGATTGAATGGCGCCCCCAAACAAAAGGAGCTTTTCAGTCAAGGTGGTCTTTCCGGCATCCGGGTGGCTGATGATTCCGAAGGTCCGCCGCTTGCGGACCTCGCGTTGGATTTGGCTTGCAGATGGCATTTGGGTCATGGATGTTTTGGGTCCGGATTGATCAAGGGTTTAGGTGTGGAACGCTGAACCGACACGTCATTGGGCACAGTCTATACACAACTCAGATTCCGGAAGGGCCTTCAACCGCTGTATTCCGATTTCTTCTCCGCATTCTCTGCACAGTCCGTATTCCTGGCCATCGATATTCTTGAGCACCTGTTTCAGCCTGGCCAGTCTGGTCTTGGCCTTGGTCACACTGGAAAGCAGGATACCCTGATTGGTCAGAGAGTCCATTCTGGACAGCCGGCCGATGGGCTGATCCAGATCAACGGTTTTGGCCCGCTCCTGCATCTCAGCCAACTCCCGACTCACAGCCTCTATCTGTTCTTCTATCGCCGCTTGGAGTTCATTTCTGGTTTTCCGGTCCATTCTGCCTCCGATTCGATTGCTTACTTCCCCGGCTTGAGGCAAAAATATGTCAGGTTTGCCAGGGCAAACCTGACCAAGAAAAAAGGGTTACAACGCATACGCTGCAACCCGGAAGACTATGGCCCAAGGCTGGCCGCGGCCCCTTTTGATCACACAAAATTTTACGTAAAAAGATGAGCATTGGCAAGGAAAAATGATGAAACCGCTGTTTGCCAGTGCTCCAGGGAAAATACTCAACCTTGATGCCACACTGCTCGCATCGCACTCTCCGTGGACTGTCCCGGAGCCATACGGGGATGCCCCAGAGGGAAATATGCCCAAAATGACGAACAGAGAGAGTATCCCGATACCTGGAAACTCTTCCACAAGAGCTGCAAAAGAGCGAGTGACGACGATCCGGGACAATGTCCACGATGATCGCGTTCGTATCGCCCTGGACCTGGCTGACACGAAGTCCTTGAATATCAAGTGTAGATTTGATCAACTGGGACACGAGCATGAGTTCCTCCGTGGTAGCTGGTGTGTGAGGTAACCACCTAACTACCCGGGGGGGGGGGACTCATGCTTTTCACGTTTTTGGGCTCAGCTCATGCGCAGATTTTTGAGAGGAACCATCTGTTGTTTCTCGTTGTCCACGTGACTGAGAGCGAACTCAGGGACCACCTCGATGCCTTTTTCATTGCACACATGCTCCCCGGTTCTGATCCACAACAGTAATGGAAATATCATGGGTTTCGATTTCATGACGCAGACTGTGGCATAGTCTGTTGGCCATCATGGTTCCGGCGGTTCCGGCTCCGAGAATGACGATGCTGCGCATAAGCACCCCCTGCCTGGTATGCACCATTTCTCTGTTGAGCTAATCATTGCTTGTACACCAGACTTCCAAATCGGCCTGGGCCAGCTCCAGTAATTGTCTGGTCAAGCGGCTCAATTCCATATAAAAAGGTTGAAACGTATGCTTTTCAATGTTTTCGGCCAACAGAGGAAACCAGTACCCGATATGGCGGTGCAGAAATAAGGCCCGTTGCTGCTGATAGAACATTTTTTGTTCTTCATCCTGGCTGCTGTTCTCCTGCAAACCAAGATAGGCCAGAAACTCCAGCTCAGCAGCCACATGGTCCGGCGGGCTTTTGAAGTCAGGGGAGAGATCCAGACCGCACTCCTTATACATCCTTTTGACTTCTGATGTTGATTGGCCCATCAACCGGCCCTCTGATTCCAAGTAGACCGAGCCGAAAGGCGGGGCCTCGAGCTGGAAAGGGCCGATGAACAGCCGGGAGTACTCCTTGAGCAGCTCATCCAGGTTCTGATTCTTGATTTCAGTCAGCATCCGATCGGCTGCATCGGCCATTTCAGGATCTAAAAATGTGACAATTTCAGGCAAGGTTTGCAGGTCCTCCAGGAGTTCGGGAGTCGGCCGATAAAAGCAGCTGGCGACCAGGGACAGGACGTTATACAGAGCCTGATCTTTTTCTGGCAGAATATGCACAGACATTGAAAAACTCCGGATAATTGTTGTTCAGTCCCGCCGTTGGCGGGACCTCCGGCAAATCTGAACACCGAACACTGAAAACTTTCCTTACGCCGACTGACCATGAGGCGTGTCATCCAGCCGCAAGAACCGCTCGCCCAAAGTGTACAACAGGAGCATAACGCACAAGGCAAAGACAACTACTAATATCTCCCAAATGCTGGGAAAATAGGTCAGGATTTCAGGTAACCCCTCGGCCTTGGGGCCGACCGGCCTTACCTGGCCGCCGATGAGGATCTGCATATGAACAGCAAAGATGCCGATCAGGGTGACTGCCGAGGCTAAAGTCTTGGCCCAGGCGGTGCGCCGCAGTCCCGGGCTGATCATGAGCACATAAGGGACAACCAGAAATAGAATGAGACTGAAATTGATGGCTGTGGCGAACTCCGGGTAAGTGGATCCAGAGGCCATGGCCAGCTTCAGAAAGTAAAAGATCAGGGTCAGCCCGATGACAAAAGAGAACTTGCGGGCCAGCATGTTCATGGCCGTATCGGTCACCTGGGAACAGGATCTCTTTATCAGGGAGCAGATGTTGATGTACAAAATGATCATAGCCATGCCTGAGAGCAGGGCGATAACCAGGCAGAACACGGAAATGAAAGGCCCGAAATAGGTCGGCCTGGCTTCTGTCAGGCCAAAGACCGAGCCCAGCATCAGAGCGGCGAAGACTCCGGTGAGCATGGAAGCGATGCCCAGGAAGCGGCTGGAGGCGGAGTGCCAGTCGCCTTTATGCATCCGCCACAGCTTGGCGAGCAAAAAGACCAGCCGCTTGGCCAAACCCTCGTATTGTTCCAGGTTGAAGACCAGGGGCATGGAAGATACCAAGGCTAGTCCGGTGCTGGTCAGGGCCAAAAAGACATAGGCCCCCAGGGGCAAGGTCCAGATCAAGACATCGTTGGCATTGAACAGGTAATGGCCGTTGACCAAAAGAATGCCAGCTGTACCCAGGCCGACGGCAATGCCGGCCAGAAGGAGGATCATCCAGGGGATGAATAATGTGTTTTTGCCGCTCATGAGACCTCTCCTTTGGTCTGGATGTAGGCTCCGGGATTAAAGCTGCGGATGTAGAACACCTTGGGGCTGGTTCCCAAATGCTCCTTGAGCCGGTAGGACCTGTATTTGCCCAGCAGCCGGCTCACCGCACTGGAGGGGTTGTTCAAGTCTCCGAAAATGCGCGCATCCGCAGGGCAGGCCTCCACACAGGCCGGCAAAAGCCCCTTTTTCAAACGGTGGTCGCAGAAGGTGCACTTCTCGACCACCCCCTTGGGCCGAATACCGTCCAGGGTGCTTTCCCGTTCCGGGTTGTAGTAGGGCGTAACCCGGCCCTTGACCTTGTCCGCCATCTCCTGGGCCGAGCTGGTGCAGCCCTCTATGAGCACCTCCTGCGAACGCCATTCCGGGTGGGGCTTGCGCCAGTTGAAATAAATGACCCCGTACGGGCAGTTGAACATGCAGTACTTGCAGCCGATGCACTTATCTGGATCATGCATGGTGATGCCGTCCTCGGTCTTATGCAGGGCTTTTGTGGGGCAGCCCCGCACGCAGGGGGCGTTGTCGCAGTGATTGCACAGAGTAGGGATGTAGTGGTAGCGGACACTGGGAAATGTTCCCACTGTCTCAGTAATTTTATAGGACCAGTATATGCCTTCCGGGGTGTTGTTCTCGGTTTTGCAGCCGATGATGCAGGCCCCGCAGCCCACGCATTTTTGATGGTCGATGACCATGGCCCATTTTGTCATGCCTGTGTCCTCCTTAGACCTTGACGATCTTGACCCGGGTGGTTCCGTAATAAGCTGAAGCGCCGCTTAATCGGTCGTAGTCGGCCGGGATGATGTAGTTATTGTTCCCACCTCGCGGCTGCTTACCGAAGACCTTGGCCGCCAGGCGGCCATAAGCCCAATGCCCCTGACCGTAGCACTTGGCCACAGTACCCGGCCGGACCCCTTCCCAGAGCCTGGCCGTGCACTCGATTTCTCCGGAGGGAGAGACGATTTTAATGGTGTCCCCGTCTTCAAGCCCCATCTTCCTGGCGTCCAGGGGATTGATTTTAGCCACATCGGCATAGTTCGCTTCACCGGGGTCCAGGTCCTTGAGTTCATGATACCAGGAGCAGTTGGCGCTCCGGCCTTCCCGGTTCAGCCTGGCCTTGTGATCCACAAAGACCAGGGGAAACTCAGTCGGATCGCCGTGCACATAAGGTTCTTCGTAGTGGGGGACAAAAGCTAATTCGCCCCGGGCCTGGTAATTGCAGACTTCCAGGACATGATCCACGCTGGCTCCGTGTTTTTGGGCGTGTTTTTCCAGGGCTTTCTTGAGAGTTTCGGAGTAAAACTCGAACATGCCGGTCTCGGTATTCATTTTTCCCCAACGCTTTCGGTATGGATAGGGATCGGAGTTGGAGACCCCGATTTTCTTGAACTCCTCCCAGCCGTTTATCTTGTCTCCACCCTCCCATTTGGCCGGGTTCCACAGTTTTTCGGTTCCGATTTTGACTGCGTACTCGGCGAACTCCTTCTCGTTGGTTGGCGTCTTGCCTGTTTCCGGGTCTTTGAATTTTTCCACATGATAACGGTGCAGGAGGTCAAAGCCTCTATCCGCCAGCTTCTTGCCCAGCAAAAAAGGAATTTCGGTTTCGTCTATCTTGTAGTCAAAGGGCATGTCGATGATAGGCTGCTGCAGGACCACATGGCGGTATCCATGGCCGTGGGATTTGGTGTAGCCCCATTTCTCGAACTGATGATGGGTGTCCGGCAGGACGATGTCCGCGAACCAGGAGAACTCCGAGGCGTTGGTGGTGATGTGCACCAGAAAGGGGATCTTGGCCAGGGCCTTATCCCAGCGCTGACCTTCAGGGGCCGAGAAGTTGAAGTTGTTCATGTAGGCGATGGCCATTTTTATTTCATTGGGATCTTCATTGATTATTCCGTCAGCAGCTCGGTTGGTGTTCACCCCACCTCCAGATTTGCCTTCCTTGAGGCAAGGAAATTCCAATCTGCCGCGTTGGTCGATCTTCTCGTGCTCCTTGCCCTGTTTGGCAATTTCGTCCAAGTACTCAGAGTAATCTGGAAAGCCTTGGGTATAGACCGTATTCGCCTTCAGGGTGCCGCCCACATTGTCCACGCCTCCGGTCAGACCGTTTAAGGCATGACACGCCATGCAGGCATAGGCGCTGCGGACCTGCATGCTCGGCCCGCCCCCGACCCAGGACATGACATTCGGTGCGGCTTGAGCGTATTCTATGGCCACTCTGCGGATCTGCTCGGCGGATATCCCGGCCTTGTCCGCGGCCCATTCGGCAGTCTTGTCTTTAACCTCCAGGTTCCACCACCTGACCAGACCGTGGGTGTATTTTTCCTCAAAAAGCGTTTCGTCGACTGCCTGACCTTGGGCAAAGCGGTTCACCCCGTCGGTAAAATCACCGACAAAATCACGGTACCACAGGCCCTCGGTGAGGATGACGTGAGCCATGGCCACAGCAATGGCCCCGTCCTGGCCGGGTTCGGCCGCCAGCCATTCATCGGCCTTGGCTGCGGTGGCCGAGAGCCTGGGTTCCACAATGGCCACCTTGGCCCGATCCAGGGCATTGCCCCAGGCGTAGCTGTAATAGGACACTTGGCGGTTGGCAGCCAGGGGGTCCGCCCCCCAGAGCAGGATGTAACGGGTGTTTTCAATGTCGTATTGCCTGTAGGCCCAAAGTCCTTCGGTGTAATAGGGTCCGAACTTCTCTCCCTCGGCACACAGGGTACTGTGGGATATGTTGTTCGGAGAGCCGATGATCTTGGTCATGGAGTCGTAGAGCACGTCCCGCATGTAAGTATACCGGCCGCGCATGAGCATATACTTGTGGGTTTCATTTTTTTTACGCAGGTCCATGATCCGGTCGGCGATTGTCTCCAGGGCCTCGTCCCAGGATATAGGCACAAAGCCCGGGTCCTGATCTCTTCCCTTATTAGGGTTGGTCCGCTTCATGGGTACCTTGATCCGGTCCGGATCGTAGACCTGCTGCAGCCCAAGGTGACTTCTGGGACAGCTTGCCCCCATGTTCACCTTGGAATGGGGGTTGCCGCGGACCTTCACCGCCCGGCCGTCAACCACATAAACCTGCTTGGAGCACCAGGAGGTGCAGCCCTGGCAGTTGGCCGGCAGCCACTCTCCGGCTTGACCGGGGACGGCTGCTTCGGCCGGGTCAGCACGCACAAAAGCGCGCAGGGCGGGCATGCTGCTGGCCATCGCTCCAGCGGCCAGAGAGCCTTTGATAAAGGTCCTGCGGGTGAGTGATGTGCAAGGCGCAGATTGTGGATCACCGGATGTTCGTTTCATAAGCAATCCCTTTGTTTGTGATGCATAAGAATTCATTTATCACGGTTCTTACCGGTATAACCAGGAATCTGGCTGCTTTCCAAAAGGGCTTGAAGACAGGTGTGAAGTTCATTATGAGTGCTTGATTTATTGATAACCGCAAATATATTGCGGCGAAGTGATTCTTTGAGTTCCGGATGAAAGGATCTGGTGGACAGAATAAGGACTCTGCAATAAGGGTTGAGTTTGTTAATGCGATGTAAAAGCTGGTCATCTACGGGTACAGCATCAATATCTATGATCAGGGACAACGGCCCGTCTGCATCTTCCGCAAAGTGAAAACAAGCAGTCATAGAATCAACTGACTCTCTGTATCCCCCAATTTCTTGAAGGATATCATCTATAGCTTTTCTGTCTGCTGGGGTCAGGCCCAGGTCGATCAGCCTGAGGTCAGCTTTCATGTTGTCCATATTCAGCTTTGCCTTCGGCAAATCTGAACTATTTTTGCCCCAAAGCAGGCAAAAAAAGAAAATTTGCCGGATAGATCATATAATGAATCGTGTTACCATCCCTCCGTCATTGCCCGAACAATCTAGTGAAAGCAAAATTTATTCCAGAAAAAGGTGGATGGAGTCGAAGGAGGAAAGATCACATGGACAGGCCCTGGTGGGGTTGCGTGCACAAACTGTTTCTGCACTCGACACAGGTCAGCACCGGCGCTGACCGCAGACGTCCGGTTTGATCCAGTATGAAAGTGGCGAACGAGAATGAGTCGGGGCGAATAATCATTCGCCCTCATGTACCTGAGAGGACACCCAGTGAAATGCCCTAACGGGATAAGATTTCAGGCAAGCAAGGTCCGCCCCTAAGCTGGTCTACCAAAAGGCTCAGGGATTTGGGTGTCCACATCCAAAACACAAAAACATACCGTGTCGGTATATTTTTGTGTTTTCAGGCAGATACGACTATGTATCGATTGTGGACACAAAGGTTGGGGTGTCCAGGGCCAAGGATTGAAAAAGAGGTGAGCTTCACTCGTTTTGCTGTTGGAGATTGTACCGCTTGAGCTTGCTGTACAGCGTACTTCGTCCAATCCCCAGTTTTTCAGCTGCGAGCTTCTTGTTCCACCCGCATTCATCCAGGGTCTGAACCAGAAGATCCCGCTCATGGGACCACATTTCTTTTTCCGGCGTGGTTTTGGGGCTTGGCTCCAGGAGCTTGTCCGGTAGATCTCCGGGCAGGAGGCGGTCTCCCCTGGCCATGATCACCGCCTGCTCCATGACATTTTCCAGCTCCCGCACATTGCCCGGCCAGGGATAGCGCAGAATCAGGCGCATGGCCTGGGAGCTTATGTCCTGAATCTGTTTTTCCATCCTGGCTGCAAACAGGGACAGGAAGTGCCGAGCCAATAGGGCCACATCGTTGCCCCGGGATCGCAGGGGCGGCAGATGAATAGGGATCACTTCCAGCCGGTAATAGAGATCTTCCCGAAACCGGCCGGCCCTGACTTCTTCCAGAAGATCCTTGTTGGTGGCTGCAATGATGCGCATGTCCACCTCAATGGTCTGTCTGCCGCCAAGTCTTTCGAACCTCTGAGTCTGCAAGACGCGAAGCAGCTTAACTTGCAGCTCCAACGGGACCTCGCCTATTTCATCCAGAAAAACCGTCCCCCCGTCTGCCTGTTCGAACCGACCCGCTTTTGCATTTGTAGCTCCGGTAAAAGCTCCCTTGGTATGACCGAAGAGCTCGCTTTCGATCAGGGTGGAGGGGAATGCGGAACAGTCAATGACCACAAAGGGTTTGTCTTTGCGGGGACTTTTGTCGTGAATGGCCCTGGCCACCAGCTCCTTGCCGGTTCCGCTCTCACCGCTAATCAGGACCGTGGCCCCGGTGGGGGCCACTTCGTCGATCAGATTGAAGACCTTTTGCATGACCGGGTTTTTGCCCACTATATTTCCATATACCGGATGCCCTTCCAGGAGAGATTGCAGGTCCTGCATCTCTTCTTCCTGCCTGACAGCCCGAAAAATGCTTTCCGCCGTATGGGCGATAATCAGAGACACCAAGTCGGCTTCTTTGAAATCGCACTCGCAGTCTCCGGGGCAGGCGATGACCAGGGCTCCGAAGATGTTTTCATGGCTGTCAAAGGGAATGATTGCCTGGGCAGGGGATTCGGAAATGGGCTGATCTATCAAAGGCAGACCGATGCGACTTGCTTTGCAGACCGAGTGCGAGGGCAGGCCTTGCAGAGCTGTTTCGAGTTCATCCAGTTCCTGCTGATTGTTTTTGATTGCCACACCCTGATCTGAAAGCCTGACGAGGCGGGTTTTGTCTGGATTGCAGAGCAAAAGGACCATCTCCTTGCAGGTCAGGATTTCCTTGAGCTGGCCCAAAAGGTATTTGCCGATTGTGTCCAGTCGGGTTTGGGCGGATACTGTCCGGATAACATCATAAGCTGTGGACAGTTGGTTGTGCATCTGTTCCAGGCTTTCAGCCTGTTTCTGCAGGCTTGTGGTGTACCGACCCAGACGGGCGGCCATATTATTAAATGATTTGGCCAGGGAGGCGAATTCATCCTTGCCCTGGGTTTGGACCCGGATATCAAACCGGCCTCTGTCCATGGCCTGGGTGGCCTGGACCAGGGATTCAAGGGGCTTGGTGATGCGGCGCATGAAAAAAAGACCGCCAATAACTGCCGAAATGAGAATGGCCAGAGTGACCAGGGCGATCTCCAGCCACAGTTCCTGCATGCGGGTGACAAGCGCGCCCCGATCGAACCCCATGCGCAGTGTGCCCGCTTTACCCTCAAAAACTGGCCAGGCCAGGTCCAAAATGTCCTTTGCTCCGGACTTGGAGACCACGCGCTGCAGCCCGGGCACGCCTTGCTCCGGGGGGCTGTTGGCATCGATGAGATTACGGGGAACACCCTGTTCAAAGGTATGGGCCAAGACCTTCCCCTGGCGGATAACAAAGGCGTATTCCACATTGGGATGGCTCTGGACGTGATAAGTCAAGGCCTTTTGCAATCCCACGAGGTCATTGATCAAAATGAGGTCTGAGACCTGCAGGGACAGGGAATGAGCCTGGTTTTCAGCCTGGGCCTTAAGGTTTTCATTCAGAGCCCCTGCGTAGCGCTGCGAGGCGAGGACTGCCACAAGCAGGGTACTGGCAACCACGAGAGCTGTCACGGCCAGCAGCAGACTTCCCTTAAGGGTTTTGGGCGATATCCGCATTGATCTCCTCTTTCCCCAGCTCCTGTGCCATGGTGCGGATAGGAGCGTACCATGAATCTTCAGGATGGATGAACCGCTCGATATGCAGTCTGGACAGAATTTCTTTTCCCCGTTCATTGGTATGCATAAAGAGCAGCAGATCTTCCAAACGCTTACGCAGCTCAGCTGCCATGTCCGATGAAACCACAAGCGGCGGAATGCCAAACGACTCAGATTTATGTATAACCCGAGTCTGTCTGGCGGTGTCCGATCCATTTTGGCGCATGAACTCCCAGATGAGACTGTCTACCGCCGCTCCGTCCACCAGACCCTTAGCCACGGCCAGAATGGAGTTGTCGTGGCTGTAGGTGTAAATGGTTTGGGCAAAGAACTCCTCCGGCCTGGTGCCCATCTGATGCAGCCAATAAAGGGGGACAATGTGACCTGAATTGGAGTGCGGATCAGTGAAGGCAAAGGCCTTGCCTTCCAGGTCTTGGAGGGACTGGAAAGGAGAATCCTCATTTACGATCAGATAGGAATGGTAGAAGTGACTGCCATTGACCTGCGGCGCGACCAGAAGGTCGAAGCCGCTGTCCTTTTGTCCCAGAGCGTAAGGCCCGGAGCAGATAAAGGCCAGGTCAAGGCGGCCCTTGCGGAACAACTCGTTGATTTCGGCATAGGTCTTGCGCTGGACAAAAGCCAAATCCCGGTCCATACGCCGGCTGATATAGGCGAAGAGCTCTCTGTATTGTGTATAGGTCTCGCGCGGGGAAATCATGGCTCCCACAGCTATGCGCAGTTGCTTACGGTTTTCCTGGCCGGCTCGTGGTTCGGTTTCGGGCAGAACCTGGTCGAAATCAACGACCACGGTGTCTTGCTTTGATGTGTTTTCCCCTTTGCAGCCAGGTAAAAAAAAGCCGCTGCTGAAAAGGATTATGCTGTATAGAGCAAGAATTGGAAGCTTGAATATTGGATTGGATTTGCTCATAGAAAGATTCTATCACTGCGTATAACCCGATTGCAAACTGGTTGCCCCCTGCTTGGGCTTTGGCTATCCTAAGTCAGCCCCGCCGTTGGCGGGCCAGTTATTCGTTATCAGTTATTTGTTCTTCGTATGGAGCCGCCAGTTTGATCCAGGATGAAACTCACGGCCACCGTTCCCTGTCATTGCCTGGGGAAAGTCAATCTATCTGCTCTGGATTCCCGCCTGCGCGGGAATGACGAACAAAGCAGGACCTGGTTTCATACCAGGTTTTGTTGTTATTTTTGGTTATACTCAGGAATATCAGCTCATGCACAGAAACAAACAGGCCTCTGACCACATCCAGGATGGTTCCGCCTTTTGTGACATCACCTCTGTCGTTCCGGCTCCCTGCTGCACTATATTGGAAAGCATCAGCGACGGGGTGTTCACCATCGATACTCACAAGCGGATCACCTCATTTAACCGGGCCGCTGAAAACATCACCGGTTTTACCCAGCAGGAGGCTATTGGGCAATACTGCTTCGATATCTTTCGAGCCGATATTTGCGAACGGGACTGCGCGCTGGGTAAGACACTTTCCACAAAGACTCCGCAGATCAATCTCCCGGCTCAGATTATCACCAAGCAGGGGGAGCAAAAGCCAATCCGGCTGAGCACCAATATCCTGAAAAGCCATGCCGGGGAAGTTATCGGCGGGGTGGAGACCTTCCGGGACCTTTCCGACCTGGAAGAGCTGCGGCGTCAGATCGACCAGAAGTATGTGAAAGAGGATATAGTGGGCAAGCATCCCAAAATGCAGGCCATTCTCTCCTTTTTGCCCGATGTGGCTGAAAGCGGCAGCTCAGTGCTTCTCCAGGGACCGACTGGCACGGGAAAAGAGCTTGTGGCCCGGGCCATTCACAATTTGAGCCCCATGGCCAAAGGCCCTTTCATAGCCGTAAATTGTGCAGCCCTGCCGGAAAGCCTGTTGGAAGCCGAGCTTTTCGGGCACGTCAAAGGGGCTTTTACTGGGGCGGTGCGGGACAAGTCCGGATATTTTTTGTCCGCTGATCAGGGGACCTTGTTCTTGGACGAGATCGGCACCACCTCATTTGCCTTTCAATCCGACCTGCTGCGGGTCCTGGAAAGTCATGAATTTACTCCGGTCGGCGGGACTCAAAGCGTGAAATCCGATTTTCGGGTCATTGCCGCGGCCAACCTTCAGCTTAAGGAGCTGGTTGCCCAGGGCCAATTCAGGGAAGACCTCTTTTATCGGCTCAATGTGGTTACCCTGGATCTTCCTCCCTTAAGGGAACGTAAGGAAGATATCCCCTTTCTTGTGGATCGCTTCATTGCCCAGCTCAACCTCCAACAGGGAAGAGACATTCAGGGCATAAGTCCCCAGGCCCTCAATGCCCTGGTTTCGTATTCTTTCCCCGGCAATATCAGGGAACTGCGAAACGCCATTGAGTTTGCCTTTATTGCCTGCAAGGGACCACACATAGAGCTGGAGCATCTTCCCTCTGAGATTGTTCACGGAAACTCATCGCAGCCCTCTGAATTGTCCGCTCAGGACCAGGAAGAGGCGGAAAGAATCCAGGCCGTGCTTCACCACTGCCGACAGAACCGGGAACAAGCGGCCAAGGCTCTGGGCATCAGCCGCAGCACCCTCTGGCGGCGGATGAAAAGACTGGGAATTCTCGGTATAGCCAATCACGTTTCATAAATTTCAATCAATCACGTCTTTCTATCCCAACCCCAACCAGAAAACCAATGACCGATTAAGGCTCAGGACACCTTCTTCATCTAACTTTCCAACAACATGTACAATTTTATCTCTGGGCAATGCGACAATCTTATCCACCATAATTTGGCTTTTCTTGTTTAATCCAGTTTCCTTCGAAGGTTGAACATCAAGCCTAAAAAGAGGGGCTTCCTGGATATAACTGGTCATGGGACACACGACTATGCTTTTGTGCGTCTCATTAGCAAAATCTGTCTGTACAACAACAGCAGGACGGGGTTTCCCATATGCGCCAGGAGCAACAGCCAAAACGATGTCTCCCCTTTTTAATCCTCCCATGCCCATCCCTCATAGTCGGCTGACTGCTCAACCCAGTCCATAATCTTCTTTTCATCAGTACTTTGGGAAACAAGCAACGATTGCCTTCGTACTTCCTCAGCAAAACCTGGAGCCTTGGTATCAGGAACCCAAATTTGTACTGGCCGCAAACCAGACTTCCTTAGGCGTTCCCTATATTCCTTCATTCTTTCCTTTACATGCGTGCCCATTTCTTCCTGTCCTTATTTTTTTAGGTGTGTAACATGTTACAATCCCATTGTCAACCTATACTTGTAGGACACATAACATTACAGCGCCACACTAAAACCCAACTTAAGTACCTCCTGGAAACTCGTGCTCCTATGCGAGAGATGGGCGGTGTGGCCCAAAAAACGTGTCAGATTTGCCGGAGGCAAAGCTGACCTGAAACACGCCTGAAACCGTTTCAGAACTTGAAACACATTCCTTCCTTCTTTTGTTGCAAACCGTTCTTCCTTCATTGCATAACATATTGTTATCTTTTGCTAATTACTTCAAGGTAGAAGTTGATGCCTTTATGGCATTGAGCTTGCTTCGCAGTGGGTATCTTCATGCTGATGCAGCTTTGCCTCCGGCAAATCTGAAATATTGTTCGGGAGCAGCTATGATCCTGGGTGTTCCTCTTTTTGGTTCCAGAATATCGCCCCACTTTGGGAGTTCTTCAACTCTTGCAGTTTATGAGGTCCACGATCAGGGGATCTGCAAGAAGCACATCTGGCGGATTGGACAATCGTGCTTTGAGCATCCCATGGGTTTGGCCCGGAAATTAGCCGATTCAGATATACATATTCTGATCTGCGGAGGGATACAGAAGCAGTGCAAAGAATGGCTTATCAGGCATGGGATCAGGGTTTGGGAAAACTATAGAGGTGAAGCTGAAGAAGTCGTCACTTCGTTGCTCGCCTCTGAAACATTGTTTCAGAAATTGCAAACTGCACAAAAAGGAGGTCGTTGAGAAATGGAAATTCAAACCGTGCACATTATCGCTTTGCTCATAACCGGAGTAGGCGTCGGATTTGCTTCCGGCCTCCTGGGGGTGGGCGGATGTTTCATGATGGTCCCGGTTCAGTTCTGGGTCTTGCAATCCATGGGGGTGGACCCGACTATAGCCATCCGCATCGCCTTTGGAACCAACTTGCTGGTTGTCCTTCCCACAGCCTTCAGCGGCGCCATGACCCATCATTTTAAGGGTGCAGTGCTCTGGAAGCAGGGCGTGATTTTGGGGATTATCGCCGCTATCGGGGCCTTTTTCGGAGGCTTTCTGGCCGCCCATTTGCCGGGGGGCATTCTGACCAAGCTGTTTGGAATAGCCATCATTGCCGGCGCAATCCGGATGCTGACCGCCAAGCCGCCGAAGGCAGAGGACAAGCCTTCAGAAAACATCATCACTTACGTATTCTGGGGTATCGTCCTGGGCATCGTCTCCGGAATCATCGGCATCGGCGGCGGTGTGCTCATGATTCCGGTCATGGTCGTTTTTTTGAAATTTAAAATGCACCAGGCGGTGGGCACGTCCACAGCCTTGATGATGTTTGCCGCCATTGGCGGGGTCCTGGCCTATATGCTCAATGGTCTTGGGGTGCAGGGCCTCCCTCCGTACTCCACTGGGTATGTGAACTGGCTACAGTGGATCCTCCTGGCCGGGTGCAGCATCCCCATGGCCTTTGTCGGAGCCAGGTCAGCCCATCTCATACCTGCCAAGCAGCTCAAGTATCTGTTTATCATTGTCATGTTCTACATGGGGCTGAAGATGTGCGGTGTGTTTGCCTGGCTGGGGCTGCCCATATAGAGGATACATAGGCTAAAAGACAACCTCCCTTCCCTGCGAGTGTCAGGGAAGGGAGGTTGTGTCGGGGCGTACATGAACCGGAAAATCAGAGATCGCTATGACTCTTTTTGAAGTATGCTCTTCAGCTTTTCCTTGCTGGGAACCTTGCCCACGGCCACAACTTCTCCATTGATCATCAAACCGGGCGAACCCATAATCCCGGCCTTGGCTATTTCCTTGGGGTCCCGGACATGCTCCACGTCGGCGGCAGTCAAGTTCAGCTCGGACAGGACCTGGAAGATCTGCTGTTCCAACTGATCGCACTGAGTGCATCCCGGTCCGAAAACCTTGATTTCCAGCCCGGATCGCTCTTCCTGCACAGGGAGTCCGGCGAACTTTTTGTATTCCCGGACAAAGGCCTGAGCATGTTCCTGTTCTGCCTTGGCCGGGATGTAATTTGTCTTTTTCAGCCTGGCCAGCAGTTCTGCTTTCAGCTCTTCATCAGAGAAAGATGTTCCATATTGCGCATAGGCCTCCTCCAGGGCTTGCTTGAGGCCCATGATTCCGATTTTGATCCCATTTACGTTGATTAAGCTGTGATCTTCAGCCATTGTTCTATCTCCTTATTCCGGCTTGCAGGTTACATGGCAGACTCCGGTGAGGGTCTCCACTGCATAGGGAAAGTATTTTTGCTTCAACCATAAGGCCACGTTGACCAGGCCGATGAGGACCGGGACTTCCACCAGGGGGCCGATCACTGCGGCAAAGGCCTCTCCGGAGTTGATGCCGAACACAGAGATGGCCACGGCAATGGCAAGCTCAAAGTTGTTGGAGGCTGCGGTAAAGGATAGGGTAGTGGTCTGCTCGTAGGTGGCATTGAACTTCATGGACATATAAAACGTGATCAGGAACATGACCACAAAGTACACGCACAAGGGGATGGCGATGCGGACCACGTCCAGAGGCAGGCGGACGATGAATTCGCCTTTCAAAGAGAACATGACCACAATGGTGAACAAAAGGGCAATCAGGGTGATGGGGCTGATTTTGGGGATGAATGTGTGCATGTACCAGTCTTCGCCCTTGGTCTTTAGTCCGATGATGCGGGAGATGATTCCGGCGACAAACGGGATGCCCAGGTAGATGAACACGCTTTCGGCGATCTGGCCGATGGTCACATCCACCACCGCCCCTTCCAGACCGAACCATCCGGGCAGGATGGTGATGAAGAACCAGGCATAGACAGAAAAGAACAGGACCTGGAAAACCGAGTTAAAGGCCACCAGACCGGCGCAGTACTCGGCATCCCCTTTGGCCAGATCGTTCCAGACCAGGACCATGGCGATGCAACGGGCCAGGCCGATCATGATCAGGCCGACCATATATTCGTGATGACCGGACAAAAAGGCGATGGCCAGCAGGAACATAAGAATGGGTCCGATGATCCAGTTCTGGACCAAAGACAGGGAGAGTATCTTGACATCCTTAAACACCTCACCCAGCTTTTCGTAGCGGACCTTGGCCAGGGGAGGGTACATCATCAAGATCAGGCCGATGGCAATGGGCATGTTGGTCGTACCCACGGTCACGTAGTCCATGGCATCGGTGATGGCCGGGTAGAGGTAGCCGACAAAGACCCCGAAGGCCATGGCCAGGAAGATCCACAGAGTCAAAAAGCGTTCCAGAAAGGGGAGTTTTTTGGCTTCAGACATTACTTTGTGCCTCCTTGGTTACTTGAGGGTTCAAGGTTCCAGGCTTGCGGTTAAATATTTCTCCATTTAACTGGGTTCACGGTTCACGGTTTACGGTCACAAGAAGAAAAACATTACGGTAGGACAAAAACTGTAGTATCCAGCTTGGGTGTCAGCTATAGTCAATAAAAAACAACTAGCTTTGAAAGAACTATTGACTCTCGAGTTGCTTATCGGTTCGGGTTTCGGGCTTGCCGGATTGATCATATATGAAACGTGTGATCCTTCTCTCCGTCATTGCCCGGCCCGGAGATTCGAATAGACCGGAATCAGGCTCGCCGGGCAATCTAGGGGAAAAACAAGCTTTCTCCTGTCTTCGTTCCCAGGGTTTACCCCGCTTAATTCCGAAATGCTATTCATGGGTGTCGCAGTGCGAGCGTTGCTTCTGCATCCTGCACAGCTCCTCTGGATCATAAGAAAGGATGGTGGCCAGATCCCTGCGGTCTTGTATGAGTTGAGGTGATTCTGCCAGCTCCCGGGTCAGCCACTGGCGGAGCAGCGCAGGAAACTCATTAGTCAGTCGGTAGTAGACCCAGCGGCCTACTTTCCGGCTTTGGACTACATGTGCGTTGTGCAGGATGCTCATATGCCGGGATACTGTGGCTGTGGCCAGTTGGAGCAGCTCAGTGATTTGGCATACGCACAGCTCCTCATGGTCCATCAAGGCGGCAGTTACCCGGAGTCTATTGCCGTCTGCCAGAGCTTTCAGGATTGAGAGCGGTTGGTGCATGGCGTCTCCGCTTTTGTATAATTAGCAATAAGACGAAATATTGATATTGCAGTGGAGCATTAGTGTCAAGAAAGGATCTACGAAGAAAAAGCAATTCGCCAGGGGCAATCGCTAGGTGGTTTCAAAAAAAGGTTGACAACGTCAAATAAAATTTTATATTAAAAATGCTGCATATGACGGAGGTTGCTTTCCGGCATAAACGGCCGACAGCCAGATTTTTCCAAATCCAAAGGGGGAAGAGCAATGTTGTCAGAACCCGGCAGCACGCTTGCCGCAATTGCCTGGCACTTCGGTCCCAAAGGCTTGAACGGGGAATGCTGCGAAGATCTGTCCATGCCCGAATTCATCGCATTGGACAAGGTTTCGGCCACCCCGGATTGTTCCGTGCAGGCGGTGAGCCGGCGCCTGGGCTTCAGCAAGAGCGGGGCCACAAGAGTGGTCAACCGGCTGGAGAAAAAAGGTTACATCAAAAAACTGCGGTCTGCCGAAGACGGTCGGATATGCTGTATTGGGATCACGGACAAGGGAAAGCAGGTTCTGGAATCCGCGGATATGCGCTATCAGCAGCAGTTTGAAGAGATTGTAGCCAAAATTTCCGATTTGTCAGGCCGGGAGATCGCGACGGTTTTTTCCAGGGTGGCTGCAGCGGCAAAGGAGTGATTTTTTTTTGGACAAATGATTGACATTGACAACTATTTTAAAAGGTATGCATCATGAACAATTTGATCACCTCGCTGAAATATTTTGCGGTTATCACCGCCGAGCTCACTGTGCTCTTTATCGGGATCAGCGTAATTGTCGCCCTGATTCTGATGTATATTTCCGAAAACAAGCTCAGGCTGTGGCTTGCCAGGCGGGGGGCGGCAGGCAACGTACTCGGGGCGGTGGCCGGTTCTCTGACCCCTTTTTGCGCCTGCTCCACCATACCGATGACGCTTGGTTTCCTGAATGCCGGAGTGCCGTTTGGCTCTGTCATGTCGTTTGTGATCGCCTCTCCGCTACTCAACCCCATTATCATTGGAATGATTGCGGTCCTGATGGGGATAAAGGCCTGCCTGATCTATTTTGCAATCACTTTTGCCGGCGCCGTGTGTTTCGGGATCATCCTGGAGAAATGGGGCGGGGCGGGATATGTCAAAAACGTGCGGGTCAAAAAAGGATGCTGCGAGGGCGGGGAGCCGGAGATTCCGGCTTCTTTTCCGGGCAGACTCAGGGCGGCCCTGGCCACAGCCTGGTCTGATTTCCGGGGGGTGATGATATATCTTCTGGTCGGCGTGGGCATAGGGGCTGTGATCTACGGCTACATCCCCCAGGAATGGATCGTCCGCGTGGCCGGGCCGGGCAATCCCCTGGCCATACCGGCGGCCGCAGTCATCGGGGCTCCCTTGTATATCCGGGCCGAATCGGCCATCCCCATCGGCCTAGCCCTACTCGAAAAAGGCATGAGCATGGGGGCGGTGATTGCCCTGATCATCGGCGGGGCCGGCATGGCGATTCCGGAAATGGCCATGCTGGCAGGTATTTTCAAAAAGCGCCTGCTGGTCTCGGTGGTGGCTGTGATTTTTATCACTGCTGTGACCGGCGGGTATGTGTTTAACATAATCCTCTAGCAAAACTGAAAAGGAGGCAGATGATGTCTGAAGAAAAGAAAAAAGGGCTTTTAAAGAAAATATTCGGCGGCGGTTCGGGCTGCTGCAGCATCGAGCTTGAGGAAACGCTGCCTGAGCAGGAGGAAAACGAAAAGAACAAGGCCGAAACCGAGGAGAACAACGCCGCAAAAAAGCAGGAAAATGTCACGGGGGGATGCTGTTCAACAGGCAGCAGATCTGGTGGCAAATGATCAAACGATGCGCATGTATGGTTGAGCATTGGGATTAGCATACACAGACCAAGCGATACCGGAACTGAGGATCAGGGGTGCAAGCCATGTTGACAAATCAGCTTATATTGGCTATTTTACCAAATAAACATGGGGAGTACAAAAATACTGTTTTTCCGGTGGAGTGCAACTTCCTGTTGATGCACCAGAGAATTTGGAGGTCCTCTATGCACAGAGTGAAAAACATCCAACTCGGGTTATCAGCCGCAGAAGTCCAGGAGGTGCTGTCCATAGTTTTGGACCAGGACCGGGACAAGGCCCTGGACTTTATGCAAAATGTTTTGGGAAAAAAGGTGGAAAAGCGGTTACAGGAGCATTGAGTTCCTGTTTTCGAGGTCAGTTATGGCCCCGGACAAGCAAACAAATTTTTCTAATTCAGATTTGGCATTGACAAATCCGTATCATTGGTTATTATGCCAAATACAAAATTGAGGTGGCCATGAATCAAGACATCCGAGACCGCTATGAAGCTCGGGCCAGGATCATGAAGGCCCTGGGACACCCAAGCCGGTTGTTCATCGTCGATGAATTGAGCAGGCAGGATCGATGCGTATGCGAGCTGACCGAAATGATAGGTGCCGACATCTCTACGGTTTCCAAGCACCTGTCCATCTTACGGGAAGCCGGAATCGTGGACTATGAAAAGAAGGGCACCCAGATGCATTATCGATTGGCTGCCCCGTGTGTGCTCGGATTCTTCCGTTGCCTTGAAGACATGGTTCGGACCAATGTGCAGCGCCAGTTGCATTGCCTGCAGGATGAGGCAGAAAGGCTTGGCAATGCTCAGTGCATTGATGACTGTCAACGTCATTAAAGACCTGGGGGTGGGTTATGTTGTTGGAAAGTTATACAAAAGAAATCTTCCGGTCCAAGTGCAATACTCAGGCCCAGAGCGTGCACTGCTTTGCCCATTTGGATCAGGATATCTCGGAGGTCATTCCCTATTTGAACGCCGAACTGGGTGGAGATGCCTTTACCAGGGAACCGCCTTCGGTAACCTTCAAAGCCCACGGGAAATTGATCACCGTGCACCCGGACAAGATTGCCATCAACGCCCTGCAGGACGAAGAAGAGGCTGAAAAGATCTGTCGATGGCTGCAAAGCGAGATCAACGATATCTGGGAGAGGCGGGATGAGATTGAACCCCGATACGCAGCCAGGGGACAGCCCCAACTCCTGAAAGTTCTCAAGCTCTTGCCAACAAATGCCCAATGTTCCAAGGAGTGCGGTCAGCCTACGTGCATGGTTCTGGCTAAACTGGTGGCTGAAGGAGCCAAATCCCCAGAGGACTGCCCGCATATTGAACCGGATAATCTGGAGCAAATGGAGCAGTATCTGGCCCAGTTTGAAATGGAAGTATAAGGGTCAATAGTTCTGGTTCACTGTTCACAGTTGGTGCGCAGAGCGCATAGGGCATGGCGCATAGCGAAGAATGAAGAAGCGAGAAGAAGCTCACAGCAAAAGTCCAAAATGCTGTACAAGGACTTCAGACCGTAGAGAAGGCATGCCAATATGGATAAAAAGAAGGTTCTTTTTTTGTGCACCGGCAACTCCTGCCGCAGCCAGATGGCCGAAGGGTGGGCCAGGCATCTGCTTCATGAGCAGATTGAAGCTGTCTCAGCCGGGGTGATCAAGCATGGAGTGGACTCTAGAGCAATCAAGGTCATGGCCGAAGCCGGGGTGGATATTTCCGGGCAGGAGTCCAAGACAATCGATGAATTGCCAGATCAGAGCTTTGATGCCGTGATCACCCTGTGCGATGCTGCCAATGAGAGCTGCCCATTTTTTCCCGGACAGGTGATTCGCCTGCATCAGGGGTTTGACGACCCTCCCAGCCTGGCCAGGAACGCCCCAGACGAGGAAGGCGCACTGCAGATCTATCGCCGGGTCAGGGACGAGATACGGGATTTCGTTCTGAACTTGCCGGAGCGGATAGAGGACAAGAGTCTGTAGTCGGTGGCTACAAATTTGAAATCTGTGCCACAGCCGGCTTCAGAGACCGGGCGTGATCGCATATGAACGGGTTACCCCCCTCTTGGTCATTGCCCGGCCTGGGTCATACGAATACACCGGGATCAGACTCTCCGGGCAATCCAGGGGAAGCCGTTCTGTCTGCTCTGGATTCCCGCCTTCGCGGGAATGACGCACATAGTGGAATCTTGTTTAATGCCAGGGCTGAGTCCGGCCGTTGAGGAACTCCGAAAGAACTGAAATTTTTTGGCTGTTTTGCCAAATAGTGATTAAAGACTTGAAGGAGTGGGAGATGAACATGAAGGAACGGTATAAGCTACTGCTCCTGGTGGCGTTTTTTCTGGTTGCCTACTATGTGCCCTGGAATCATGAAGTCATTCGTCAGGCCGGTTTAGAGGCCTTTATGATGCTCCGGGAGTATGCCCGGGAGCATGTATTGACTTGCCTCATCCCGGCCTTTTTTATCGCCGGGGCCATTGCCGTATTCGTGTCCCAGGCTTCAGTGATCAAATACTTTGGGGCCCAGGCCAACAAGTTTCTGTCCTATTCTGTGGCCTCGGTTTCCGGGACTATTCTGGCTGTATGCTCCTGCACCGTCCTGCCCTTGTTTGCCGGCATCTACTCCAGAGGGGCCGGGATCGGTCCGGCCACGGCTTTTCTGTATTCCGGTCCGGCCATCAATGTTTTGGCCATTGTGTTCACCGCCCGGGTCCTGGGCTGGCAGCTGGGCCTGGCCAGGGCCATCGGGGCCATAGCCTTTGCGGCCATTATAGGTCTTTGCATGCATTTCATATTTCGCAAAGAAGACCAACAGCGCCAGGCCGGGCAGATGCACCTTCCCGAAGATGAAGATACGGGCCGCTCTTTGCTCCAAAACGGCCTGTACATGCTGGTCCTGGTCTTTATTCTCATCTTTGCCGCCTTTGCCAAGCCGGCCCAGGATGCTGCTGCATTGTGGCAGGCCATCTTTCAGTTTAAGTGGTTTGTGACCGCCGGTCTGCTGATAGTTCTGGGATTCATGCTCAAATCCTGGTTTGAGCGCCAGGAGCTTGGGGAATGGGTCCAGTCCACCTGGGGCTTTATGAAGCAGATCTTTCCCCTGCTTTTCGCCGGGGTGCTCTTTGCCGGTTTCTTTCTGGGAAGGCCCGGCGAAACGGCCCTGATTCCGGAACGGTTTATTGCCGACCTGGTGGGCGGCAACTCCCTGCAGGCCAATGTCATCGCCGCCCTGGCCTCGGCCCTGATGTACTTCGCCACCCTGACCGAGGTCCCCATCCTGCAGGGACTTCTCGGCTCAGGCATGGGCCAGGGTCCGGCCCTGACCATGCTTTTGGCCGGCCCGGCCCTGTCCCTGCCCAACCTGATCGTTATCGGCAGCGTCATGGGCTGGAAAAAGACAGGAACATTTGCTGGATTGATTGTCGTCCTCTCCACGATCACCGGCATGGTCTATGGCGCATTTATCGTTTGATACAAACGTAAATTCCAACAGGAGGTGAGCTATGGATATCAAGGTTCTCGGACCCGGGTGCGCCAAATGTGAACAGACGGAAAAACTGGTCAAGGAAGCAGTGCAGGAAGCCGGCGTTGAGGCCAAGGTGGAAAAGATGACCGGGACCATGGATATCGCCAAGTACGGAGTATTCGGCACTCCGGCCGTGGTGGTGGACGGTGAGGTCAAAGTAGTGGGCAAGGTGCCCTCCAAGGAGGACATCAAAAGCTGGATTCAAGGGTAGTACTCTTTCGATCCCGCAGAAGGAGGGCAACCAGGCTGGCTGCCCTCCCAAAAACATACATGACCCTGGTCTGCGCAGGATCTCTGCCCCCTGATGCATGCTGCTCTTAGCCGGGAAAACCAGATCTGAACGGCTGGACCGATCCGGGGGCAAACTCGGTCTTGAAACAAAAAAAGCTCCGAAGTCTTGATCAAGACTTCGGAGCTTTTTTTGTACATGGTGCCGAAGGGGAGATTCGAACTCCCACGGGCTAATGCCCACTAGACCCTGAACCTAGCGTGTCTACCAGTTCCACCACTTCGGCGCAAAGCGATTTTCTATCTCAAATGATGCCGTTTGGCAAGCCCTGCGGGCCAAAATTTTTCATTTTTGTTTTATCTTTTGATTTCAGAATCTTATACTTTCACCCCCGCATCCGTCGGTTTTCATCCCCGGCTGGCTACTTGCTATGCGGATTCTTTTGGGGTAGCACATGGGCAACCCGCCCTTTCTGGGCCTTGCAAGGATACGGGCAATGAACGTAGTACACACCATTTCCGAGCTTTCCTCCGACGACCTCAAACACGGCTCCTGCGTGACCATCGGCAATTTCGACGGCGTGCACCTCGGCCACCAGGCCCTATTGCACCGGACCAAGGAACGAGCCAGAGAGCTCGGACTGGCCAGCATTGTGGTCACCTTCGACCCCCATCCGCTGCGGGTCATCCTGGGCCAGACACCACCGTTCATCACCCTGATTGACCAGAAAATGTCTCTCCTGTCCGCCATCGGCCTGGATCACACCGTGTGTCTGCCCTTTACCAAGGAGATGGCTCAGCTCTCCCCTGAGGAGTTTGTCCAGCTCTACCTGGTCCAGGGGCTAAAGACCAGGGCCCTGATCATCGGCCACGACTACGTCTTCGGCAAGGAAAAGCGAGGCAACTACCAACTGCTGACAGAGCTTGGACAGCGGCACGGGTTTGCCGTGGAGAAGATCGAGCCGGTCTACAAAAACGGGGATGTGGTCAGCTCCACCCGGATCCGCACCCTGGTCCAGGACGGACAGGTTGAACAGGTCAGGCCCCTGCTGGGCCGCTACTACCAGGTTTCAGGATCCGTCATCCAGGGACACAAAAGAGGAGGCCCCATTCTGGGCATTCCAACGGCCAACCTGAAGCTGGTGGACGAGCTCTTTCCCCAGCCCGGGGTCTATGCCGTCTGGGCCGAACTGGAGGGGGATATCCTTCCGGCCGTGGCCAACGTGGGCCACAACCCCACCTTTGGGACCAATGCCCTGTCCGTGGAGGTGCACATCCTGGATTTTGCCCGCGACCTGTACGATAAGCATCTGCGGATCAATTTCGTTCGACGCATCCGGCCGGAACAGAAGTTTGCAGGGATCGAGGAACTCAAGTCCCAAATCCACCGGGACATCGACCAGGCCCGCACCATGCTCAGCGATCCGGAAACCTTTATCTACACTTGCAAAGCATGACTCCACACAGTTGGCTGCTATGAGCAACTCGCACATCTCGCCACAAAAGTCCTTTTTTGCCCGCTTCAGCGAAACGTTTCCCCTCAACCTCTCCGGCACCTGGTTGTCCTATTTCGTGCTCATCGGCATCATTGCCGGTCTGGGCTCCGTCCTGTTTCAGTTTCTCTGTAATGTGGGGACCCATTACCTCTTGGATTTCCTGGCCGGATACCGTCCCCCTGCCCCGGCGGGGGAGCCGGAGCTCTTCCACCCCACGGCAACCCCCTTCAACCGCTGGGTCCTCCTTTTTCTCCCCGCCCTGGGCGGACTGGTCAGCGGGTGGCTGGTCTATACCTTTGCCCCGGAAGCCGAAGGGCACGGCACTGATGCGGCCATCGACGCCTATCACAACAAAGGAGGGGCCATCCGGGGACGGGTCCCGATCATCAAAACCATTGCTTCGGCCATAACCCTGACCTCCGGCGGTTCAGGAGGGAGGGAAGGTCCCATTGCCCAGATCGGAGCCGGTTTCGGCTCGTTTCTGGCCTACAAGCTCAACCTCAGCGAACGGGAACGACGGATCATGCTCGCAGCCGGGGTCGGCGCCGGGGTGGGCAGTATATTCCGCGCCCCCCTGGCTGGAGCCCTTTTTGCCGCCGAGGTCCTGTACCGGGATCCCGAGTTCGAGGCCGACGTGCTCATTCCCACCGGCATAGCCTCGGTTGTCGCCTACTGCGTATTCTGCCTCATTTTCGGCTGGGGGGCCGTGTTCAGCTCTCCGGACTTTCAATTCCTTTCTCCCTGGGAGCTGGGGCCGTACACAGTCCTGGCCTTTGTCCTTATCGGGGGGGGCTTCTTGTATGTGAAGTCCTTCTACGGGGTGCACAATCTCTTTGAAAAAATACACATCCCCAAACACTTCAAGCCGGCAATCGGTGGGTTGATCACCGGAATCATCGGCTTTTTCCTCCCCGAGACCCTGTCCTTCGGCTACGGGGTCATCCAGCAGGGCCTGTTCAATGAATTGGGCATCATGCTCCTTCTGGGCGTGGCCTTCGGCAAGATCCTGACCACTTCCTTTACCATCAGCTCCGGGGGCAGCGGAGGTGTGTTCGGTCCTTCCGTCGTCATCGGCGGGGCCTTGGGCGGGGCAGTGGGCAAGATATTCGCCGTCCTGATTCCCGGCCTGGTCCCTCCCGGGGCCATGGTTGTGGTCGGCATGGCCGGGTTCTTCACCGCGGTGTCCAACACCCCAATTTCCACCATTATTTTCGTCAGTGAGATGACCAACTCATATCACCTCCTCCTGCCCAGCCTGCTGGTCTGCCTGTTGTGCTACCACTTCTCCCAGGGCTTCACCATCTACAAAGAGCAGGTCAAGAATCGGGCCGCTTCCCCGGCCCATGCAGGAGAGTTCTTTGTCAACATCCTGGAATCCTACCGGGTTCAGGACCTCAGCGATCAGATCCGGAAGGTGGAAACCGTCCCGGAAAGCATGAATTTCTGTGACTTCAAGCGCTTTTTCTGTGAAACCAACCAGCAGTATTTCCCGGTAGTGGACAAGAATGGGGCCCTGAGCGGAATCTTTTCCAACACCGATTTTCGAAGCGTCCTGTTCTCTCCGGAAATCGAGGACCTGGTCGTGGTCAAGGACATTGCCACCCGGGACATGATCAGCACCAATCTGGCCGAGGACCTGCATACGGTGATGAACAAGTTCACCCGCAAGAACCTGGACAGCCTGCCGGTCGTGGATGCCAAGGACCCGAAAATACTTTTGGGCATGCTCCGGCGCAGGGAAGTCATCACTTTCTACAACCAGAAGGTGGACGAACTGAACCTGAACAAGATCCAGAATGCGGCCTGATGCACGGCCCAAGCGATGACCATGGCTTGGCAGCTTCACCGCTGATCACACCATAGACACAAGGAAAGATGTGCATGCAGAACCAGAATACATCCTCGGTTGACCTGGACCAGGCCATCCGGGCCCTGGCCAGCGCTTCCCGCCGGATCGGCCTTTTGCATATGGCCTATGCCAGGGCGATTATCGATGCCCTGGGGGAAGAACAAGGGACCCGGATCATCTCCGAGGCCATCAAGGATTACGCGATCAAGATCGGGGAAAAGACCAAGGAGGAGGTAGAAGCCCAAGGCCTCCCGGCTACTCCGGAAAACTTTGAACACGGCCGCTCCTATGCCCTTCCTGACATCCCCGGCATGCATGCAAAATGGGAGAAGCACGAGGATTCGGAGGGAAACGAACGCATCTGCGCATACGGCTGCATCATGGGGCAGGTCTGGAAGGAGTACGGCGAGGAAAAGATCGGCCGTTTGTACTGCTATATGGATACAGCCAAGTATATGGGATACAATCCGGACTATAAGCTGATCCACCACAAGGCGCTTCCGGATGGAGACGACTGCTGCGAATTCGAAATTCGCCGGACCACGCCCCAAGAACAAAAAGACTTTGCCACTCCGGGAAAGGAGTGGTTCTCTATGGACCGTTGAGTGCGGACCGCTCCCCCCCGGGGCCATCCGCTGTACAGAATCGAAGCAATCACAGGGCCGCAGCCCGCACTGGACAGGCCGCCACTGGAAAGTGGCCAAGGAGAGATAGCGAATGAAGTCATTCGGCCGCTTGGTTTCCCTGCTCATTCTTCCCCTTATCGCTGGCATCGTCTACAGCTCCCTGAAGGCGTTTTTCTTCGGGAAAACACCTATTTGGACCTTTGAAATCTCCCTCTTCCTGTTCGGGTCCTTCTTCATGCTCGGAGCAGGAGCCACCCACTTGGAGAAACGGCATGTCGCCGTGGACGTGGTCAACCACTATCTCTCCCCCAAGTGGCAGCGTGTCCTGGGCATTTTTTCCGAGCTGGTCGTTCTCTTCGTCGCCCTGGTCCTCCTTTATGTCAGCGTTCCAGCCGCAATCCGCTCTTTTCAGATGATGGAACGATCCACCCATCAGACCCCCTTTAACCCCTATGTCTGGTGGTATCGATGGATCATCCCCATCTCTTGCGCCCTCATCTCCTGGCAGGCCTTCAAGGACATGCTGTCCTTGATCTTCTCCCGTCCGGAAAAATCTGCACCCGCAGAGAACGTATAGGATTACATTTGTATGGGCAGTGAATTCTACCCGCTATTGATGTTTGCCGTCCTGTTTCTGCTCCTGGCCGCAGGAGTCCCCATCGCCTTTTCCCTGGGCGCTGTGGCCATAGTCTTTTCCTACCTGCTCTGGGGGGCAGGGGCCCTGAACATCCTGGTCTCCGCGGCCTGGGGAGCGATGAACAACTTTGTGATCATTGCCGTTCCCCTGTTTATCTACATGTCCTATATTTTGCAGAAGACAAACGTGGTGGAAGACCTTTACGATGCCTTCTACAAATGGTCGGGAGGCCTGCGGGGCGGCCTGGTCATCGCAACCGTGATTGTGGGCGCATTTCTAGGGGCCATTTCCGGGGTGGTCGCCGCCGGAGTCATCGGCCTCGGGCTCATCGGTCTGCCGGAGATGCTCAAGCACGGCTACAACAAGAAGATGTCCCTGGGATCGGTCATGGCCTCTGGAACTCTGGGACAGCTGATCCCCCCCAGCACAAACATGGTCCTCTATGGCGCGGTAACCGGGGTTTCCATTGGGGGCCTCTTTGCCGGGGGGATCATGGCCGGCCTTCTGCTGGCAGTGATGTACATCGGCTATGTGCTCATCCGGGCGTTCATGAATCCCGATTTCTGTCCCGCCCTGCCTGCGGAAGACAGGGCCACAGCCTGGGAAAAGCTCCTGGCGGTGAAGAGCGTCTTCCTCCCGGCCGTTTTGATTATTCTCGTGCTGGGAACCATCCTTTTGGGCATCGCCTCCCCCACGGAGGCGGCGGCCTTCGGCGCGGCCGGCGCCCTGATCATCGGAGCAGTCAAAAGACGCTTGACCTGGAAGATCGTGTACACCTCCTGTTACGACACCCTGCTTATCACCTCCATGGTCGGGCTGGTCATGATCTGCGCCACTGCATTTGGATCCGTGTTCTCCGGAGTGGGGGGCAGCCGGCTGGTGGAGCAGATCGCCATGAATCTGCCCGGCGGATCTACGGTGGTCCTGCTTGTATCTGCTCTCTTTTTCTTCATCTTGGGCATGTTTTTGGAGCCGGGAGCAATCATCTTCTTCGCCGTGCCCATAGTGGCCCCAATCCTGGCCAAAATGGGCTATGACCCATTGTGGATCGGCATTGCCTTCAACGTCATTTTGCAGTGCGGATATATCTCGCCTCCCTTCGGCTTCAGCCTGTTCTATCTCAAGGGAGTCACCCCGGGGGATATCAGAATCACTGATCTCTACAGCGCAAGCATTCCCTTTCTTTTGCTCCAGTTTTTGGGTATACTGTTGATATTCTTTTTCCCGTCCATCGTGCTCTGGCTTCCGCAGTTGCTTCTCGGATGACCCGGCACGCCGGAGACCTTGCTGACTCAACCCGCAAAGCCCCCGGCACGAAGAAGGGCTTTCGGCCAAGAAGTGGATCGCCTTGGGCCTGGCCCAACAGAACGTGCCGAGGACATGACACCGGCTTAGGGGGAAACCAATACATCTCTCCAGGTGTATTGGACAAGGAGTACAACGCGTAACGCAGGAGAATCACATGAAGAAGAAGCTTTTGGCACTCATGCTGGCCTGTGGACTGGTCCTGGCCTCTGTGGGCACAACCTGGGCCGCAAAAGTGAACTGGAGGCTGGTTACCCACGCCATGCCCGGAACCGAGCAGCAGAAGATCGCGGAGGTCTTTTGCGAGACCGTAGAGACCCTGTCCAACGGGGAGTTCGTGATCCAACCCTTTCCGGCCGGCACCCTGTTCCCGGTCTTTGAGACCTTCGACAACCTGGCTATGAATGTTGTCCAGGCCTCCATGGTCTACGGCGCCTACTGGCCGGGAAAAGACCCCCTCTTCACCCTCCAGACCCGTCCCGGCTGCCCTCTGGGAACATACGCCGAAGGCGCCTATGTCAATGAGCAGCTCTTTGAGTGGTGGGAACGCCTCTACGCCAAGCACAATATCAAGTACCTGGGCCACGCCATGGTCAGCCCGATCTACGAGCAGCTGATGTCCACCAAGCCTGTCCGTTCCATTGAGGACCTCAAGGGGCTGCGGATCAGGACCTCCGGATTCGGTGCCCGGTTCTACAATGCCCTGGGTGCGACCACGGTGTCCCTGTCCGCCCCGGAGATCTACACCGCCCTGCAAACCCAGAACATCGACGCCGCGGAATGGACCTTTTGGGATGAAAACATGCGCATGGGCTTCCACGAAGTGGTCAATTACGTCGTGGACCCCGCTTTCCAGAACGGGGTTTGCGAATACTTCCCCCTGACGGTCAATCCCGACGCCTGGAACGCCCTTTCCCAGGAGCACAAGGACATCGTCTACGCAGCCAGAGACCGGGCCCGGTATATGGCGGCCATGGTCCTGGTCGACGAGCTCAAGGCCAAGCAGAAGTGGAAGCAGATGGAAGACATCGAGATCATCACCTGGAGCGAGGAAGACCAGGAAAAGGCCCGGGAAGTGGGCCAGAAGCTCCTTTTGGAAGAATGCCAGAAGACTCCTGAAGGCAAGGAATATCTCAAGATCTACCGCAAAGCCCTCTGGGACCTGGGGTACAGAGAGGAAGCCGAAAACCTGGGGTACGAACCCAAATAACCGACACTGACATCGCCTGCCCAGGGGGACGTCGTCCCCCTGGGCAGATCCTTCCCATCAGGCATCCTGCCTCGGTCTCCTGCACAGTTGTATTCTACCGTCCCGTCCACATGCAGCGCCTTCCCTTGACCGTGACCCAGCCCAGGGGAAGATCCATCCAGTACAAGCCGGCCATGGGCCCTGGACCTGGGGCGGGCAGACTTTGTCCCTGCAGAAGCCGGTGCAGCTCGTCGACCCGGTCCAGAACAAGGGAGGGCCCGGCTCCGATCTCAGGCACCAGCCGTCTGGCCCTGGAAGAAAGGCGCAGCCCGGTTCGTCCCTGACCTAGCACCGTACCCTGCCAGCTCAGGCCATCTAACGTGTCCAGCCCGGAATCGGGCCGGAAGACGAGCCTCTCCCCTTCCATCTCTGCCCGGCCCGGGGGCAAGCCCTGCCAGTTTACTTCCACCTTGAGCCTGGAAAGGACGTCCGGAGCTACCCGGACATGCTTTGACCCGGAAACGCTTGCCTCAGGGGGCGGACAGGACTCACCCCCTTGACCCAGCTCAGCCACAAAAAAGGACTGTCCCCCGGAAGCCGGGCCGTTGACCCGCAAAGCGCCCTTGGCCTTCTGGTTTTCCACAGGATCGAAGACAAAGCCCGGAGCAGCCGGCAAAGAGCGGACATGAAGGCCGAACTTTGCGGCCGCCCACCCGACCTGGTCCTCGTTTTCCTGGACATTGGTGGTGCAGGTGGAGTAGATCAGGCGCCCGCCCGGAGCCAACAGGGCGGCCGCCCTGGTCAGGAGTCTGCGCTGCAGGGACAGCAAAGGCTTGATGGTCTGCTCTGTCCACAGCGACATGACCTTGGGATTCTTATCCGCCGTCCCCCATCCGCTGCAGGGGACATCGAGCAAGATCCTGGTCCATCGCCCCGGTCCGGGATAGTCCTCGGCCGGATATCCGGTGGTCGCAGCCTGCACCAGATTGAGCTGCTGCAGGTTCTGACGCAGGGTCTGGTAGCGCTTCCTTTTTGGTTCGTTGGCCGCCACCAAGCCATTGTCGCCGACCATCTCGGCCAGCACCCCGGTCTTGCTGCCCGGGCTTGCACAGAGATCAAGGGCCGCTTCCCCCGGCCGGGCCCCCAGACACACTGGGGGGAGCATGGAAGACTTGTCCAGGATGTAGACAAGACCAAATGCCGCGGCGGCAGAAGCCCCCAGGGGTTTGGGTTCTGTCCTCAGGCAGCGGGCGGAGGCCAGGTATGGTTCGGCCTCAAAGGCATACCCCTCGGCCGCCAAAAGGGCTTCCACCGCCGGACGTTCATGGGGCAGGCAGGTCAGACGGAATCTGCGCCTCCGAGCAGTGCAGGCTGAGTCCTGCTGCGCATGTCCGGCTGCTGTCATGACCACAGGGCTTCTCCTTGGGTTTTATGGCTCCTTGACCCGGGAAGGGAAAAAGGCTCTTCGACACAGAAAGTGGAATTGCATACATACAAACCTACATGCCTGCCAAAGCGCAGGCACA
The DNA here is from genome assembly GCF_000620765.1 of Desulfovermiculus halophilus DSM 18834. Lineage (NCBI taxonomy): Bacteria > Pseudomonadati > Thermodesulfobacteriota > Desulfovibrionia > Desulfovibrionales > Desulfohalobiaceae > Desulfovermiculus > Desulfovermiculus halophilus. The sequence continues at coordinate 45,317 of NZ_JIAK01000007.1, read as the reverse complement.
ACGAAGCATGAAAAACTGTTATTAGTTAATAGTTGGGATAATCCAAATCGCTATCGGGATCGCTATCGAAATCGAAAGAATATGTCATTCTGTGCAGCAGGAACCCTCAGTTTATGGATATCGATCCCGATCCCGATAGCGATTACGAAACCGAAGAAAGAAAAGGTTCTTCGACACAGAAAGCAGTCACCTGCACGTGAGTAGCCGGGAGGGGGCAGGGATCCCCCTTTGGCGGGGCTTAGAAAATACCGGGCCGAAAGTGGGCTCACAGAAGAGATGGCAAACTCCAAAAATCCACAGGCTACGTCGAAGAACCGGGAAATTTCATTCAGAAACGTTTGCCCTGTTTGCCAGGGCGGTCCTCATCTCTCCAGCTTGGCCCGTTCAAAGGCCAGCAGGGCGTACAGGGGCACACGGCTGAAGGCCTGTTTATAGGACAGCCGGCTGTTGGCGATCCGGATCATATCCCGGAAGACATGCCTGTGCCGCACCAGCCAATGAAAACAGGGGCCGGGCCAGGTGTACAGAACCCAGGCCAATCTTGCGGCCCAGCCCATATCCCGGCCGATGTTGCATTGAATGCGCCGCGTATAGTCCTCGATGCTGTTGTGCCGGATGGCTTCAGCCGCCATCCGGCCGCTTTCAATGGCATGCCGGATACCTTCTCCGGTCAATGGATCGATCAGCCCGGCAGCGTCCCCGGTCAGCAGGACCCGGCCTTTGTGCACAGGTTCCGGTTTGAGGTATATTGGAAGGGGATGCCCCTTCAGCTTGGCCGAGCGCAGATCAATCCCCATTTTGTCCATGCTGGATATGAAATGCCGGGGCAGGGAATGGGCCCCCTTGGTCATAGACCCGATGCCCACCGAGAGATGGGTGGCCTTGGGAAATATCCAGACATACCCGAAGTCCACCTTGCCCAGCTCCACAACAACCCGGCCCTGGAAGCTCTGAATAACGGCCGGATCAGGATCGACCTCTGCCTCCATGGCCGCGCCCATTCTGCGGGACCTGCGCAACCCAATGCTCCGGGCCACCCTGGAGTTGGGGCCATCGGCCCCAATGGCGTACAAGGCCCGTATGGGACTGGACCGTCCCGCTACACGCACCCTTACTCCATCCAGGTCCTGGGTCAGCTCCAGGACCTGAGAACTGTCCACAATCTCTGCCCGGCTCTGTTCCAGGAGATACTGATCGAACCGATCCCGCATAACCATGGCCAGGGAGTCCTCGGGCAGCCGGTGGGTGGTCTGGGCCCTGCCGTGTATGAAGGTCATCCGTTGCACCCATTGCTCCACCACCGGGTCGAAGGAGAACGGGAACTCTTTCAGCGCAGATCCGGGGACGCCTCCGGCACAGACCTTATACCTGGGCAGCCGCTCCTTCTCCAGCACCAGGACACGATACCCGGCCTGCCCCAGAAAATAGGCGGCGCTGCCACCGGCCGGTCCGCCGCCGACCACCAGCACATCTGCATCAACCCGCATCTGCGACTCTCCTTGCCTTGCTGATCCCCTTTCTGCCCTCCAAACAGGGCTGTTGTGAATCAAAACCAGAGAAAGATCAATTATTGTTCAGGCCCTTATTCTCTGGTAGATGAGTCCTATGCTGACCATGGACGCAAAGCTGCAGACCCTGCGCGATACTTTGATCAAGCTTCAGCCTGGAATCATCGGGGCATCCGGCGGGGTGGACAGCTCCTTTTTGGCCTGGTTTGCCGGATACTGGGGACTGGATTATCTCGCCGTGTTCCTGGAAGGTCCACATCTTTCTCCGGACGAAGCCCGGGCCGCTCGGAACCTGCTGCCCGGCCTGCCCCTGTCCTCGGCTGTCGCCTCCTTTTCCCCCCTGGACGTCTTAGAGGTCCGGGAAAACCCCAGAGACCGCTGCTACCATTGCAAGACCGCCCTGCTCGCACGCCTGCGAACCCTGGGCAGGACAGGCCGGGAGACGGTTGTGGACGGCTCCCATCTCTCGGACCGGACAGAATATCGGCCCGGCCGTCGGGCCCTGCGGGAGCAGGGGGCGGTCAGCCCTCTGGCCGAGGCGGGCATCCTCAAGGAGGAGATCCGGGCCTATGCCCGGGACATGGGCCTTGAACAAGCAGAGCAGCCTTCCAGGCCGTGTCTGATGACCAGGTTTGCCTACGGACAAATGGTTACCAACCGCATGCTGGCCCAGGTGGGCCGGGCTGAAGACGCTCTCCGGGCCATGGGTCTGTCCCATTTCCGGATTCGGATTGTGGACCAGGGCCGCTGCCTGCTGCATATCCACAGCAGTCAGCGGGACGCAGCCTTTTTTCAGCCGGAGTCCATCCACACCATCATGGAACAAGCCGGTTTCTCCAGCTTTGGCCTTGAATGTGTGGACACCTTGAGCGGTTACTTTGATCGAACCTCACCGGGCGTCATATGAACCGGGCTCGAACCGCTGCTGTCCCCTGTCAACCATACACCCCAGGACCAAAAGATTGCCCTGGCGGTCAGGGATGTCCTGAACTCTGACCGCACACCCCGGAGGAGATTGTGCGCCACAAACAGCCATCCAAAGTATTTTTCTGGCCCCTGGACGCCTCGGGCAGGGCCTCGTACAGCCGACGCATGCGCCGCCTGTTCAAGGCCACCGGGTTCGGGGCCCAGATACATGCCGGCGACCTAGTCGCCGTCAAGACCCACTTCGGGGAGCAGGGGGGCACAGCCTTTGTCCAGCCCCACTGGCTCATCCCCCTGGTGGACATCCTGCGCAAGGCGGGGGCCCATCCCTTTCTCACCGATACCAACACCTTGTACTCGGGCCAAAGACAGGACGCAGCGTCCCATTCCATGCTGGCCGCCATGCACGGCTTCGACCCTCTGCGCATCGGGGCCCCGGTGTTCATTGCCGACGGGCTGAAAAGCCACAACCAGATCTCAGTACCCGGGATCGGGCCCCATTTCGAACACTGTTATCTGGCCGGGGACCTCCTGGATGCCGATGCAATGCTGACCATCACTCATTTTACCGGTCATGAACTCACCGGCTTTGGGGGAACAATCAAGAACCTGGCCATGGGCTGCGCCTCCAGGCAGGGGAAGATGCACCAGCACTGCGGCCTGGGCCCCAAGGTTCATGCTTCGAAATGCGTGGGCTGCGGGCGATGCGTCGAGGTCTGCGCCCCTGGCGCCCTGGCCTTGGACGAAAGCGGGACCATCACCCTGGACCAGGCCGCCTGCACCGGGTGCGCCAACTGCATTACGGCCTGCAATTACGAGTGTCTGCACCTGAACTGGGACATGGATCTGCACACCTTCCAGGAGAAAATGGCTGAGTATGCCGGCGCATTCCTTACTGCCTTCACCTGGCCCCTGCTCCACTTCAGCTTCCTGCTCCAGGTCACCCCAAAATGCGACTGCAAGCATTACAGCGAGGCCCCGATCTGCGCCGATATCGGCATTCTGGCCTCCTACGATCCTGTCGCCCTGGACCAGGCCGCCCTGGACCTTGTGCAGGCCGCAGCTTCCAGAAACGCCGACCGGGAACCGGCCCGGCATGTCTTGGATACCCTGCATCCCGGGACCAAGGGCAGGGCCCTCCTGGACCTGGGCCAAAGGCTGGGACTGGGCACCAGGGAATATGATCTGGAAAAGATCTGATGCCCCAGCCCCGGAGCTTGTCCTGGACAATCCGGAAAATCCTTGGTAAATATTTGGGTTCATACATTCTTGAAACGGAGGTCTTATGGGCGGTCACAAAAAGATCGAACGATACAAAGAGCTCGACCGGCGCCGCAAGCGTCGCGAAAAGCGGATCAAGCAACGGATCAAGGAAGCCAAGGCAGAAGCCAAAAAATCCTAGACTCAGTCAAGGACTTGACGAACGAAATACAGGATTTATTCATATCTTCGACCTTGGATGTGTGCAGTTCACCTCTAACAATGTGCCTAGGAGTTTGGTTTTGAGGAGGGCGCCATGCCTATCTACGAGTACTCATGTGAAGACTGCCGACATCTGTTCGAAGAGTGGCAGAAAGACTTCACGGAAAAGGAAATGACCTGCCCGGTCTGCGGTGGACGGGCAAAACGAATGATCTCCAATACCGCATTCATTCTGAAGGGATCCGGGTGGTATGCCACCGACTATGCCCGGGGAAGCGAATCCGCATCCGGGAACGGAGGCAACGGAAACGGCGGGAAGACAACCGACACAGAGTCCACCGCCGCGAGCAGCACCGCTGAAAGTTCCACCGGCACGACAAGCTCGGCTGAAGGAAGCAAGACGGCCAGCACCCAGGACTCGTAACCCACAGGATGCCTATTGCCTTATCTGATGACGGAAAGGCCCGCGATTGTCACACCGGACCTTTCCAGCCATCTCCTCAAATCCGCCCCAACCATTTTGCAATCCTACGCTTACCATGATTGAACGCTATACCCGCCCGGAGATGGGCTCTATCTGGAGCCTGGAAAACAAGTTCCAGGCCTGGCTCAAGGTGGAGATTGCGGTCTGTGAGGCCTGGCACGAGCTGGGTCGGATACCCACCCAGGATATGGAGGAGATCCGGACCCGGGCCGGGTTCGATCTGGACCGGATCCTGAGCCTGGAGGAACAGACCAAGCATGATGTCATCGCCTTTCTCTCCGCTGTGGAAGAAAAGGTCGGTCCGGCCTCCAGATTCATCCATATGGGCTGTACCTCCTCGGACATCGTGGATACGGCCAACGCCCTGCTCCTGGTCCAGGCCGGAGAGCTGATAGCCGCCGATCTGGACCGGTTGCTGCATACCCTGCAGCACATGGCCCAGACCCACAAGGGCCGCCTGGCCATGGGGCGAACCCATGGGGTTCACGCCGAGCCCTTGAGCTACGGACTGAAGCTTGCCAACTTCTACGCCGAGTTCTCCCGGCACAAAGAACGCTGGGCCCGGGCCGTGGATCAGATCCGGATTGGCAAGATATCCGGTGCGGTTGGCACCTATGCCCACCTGCTGCCCGAACTGGAGGCCAAGGCCTGCGGCTTCCTCGGCCTGCGGCCGGACCCGATATCCACCCAAATCATTCAGCGGGACCGGCACGCGGAATACTTTACCTCCCTGGCTCTTATCGCAGGAGGCATAGAACGGCTATCCCTGGAGCTGCGTCACCTGCAGCGGACCGAGGTCCGGGAACTGGAGGAAGGCTTCAGCAAAGGGCAAAAGGGCTCCTCGGCCATGCCGCACAAAAAGAACCCCATTTCAGCCGAAAATCTGTGTGGACTGGCCCGCCTGGTGCGGTCCAACGCCCTGGCCGGCATGGAGAATATGGCCCTGTGGCACGAAAGGGACATCAGCCATTCTTCGGTAGAGCGGGTGATCATGCCCGACTCCACCATCCTCGTCGACTACATGCTCAGACGGCTGGACTCCGTCCTCCAGAATCTGCACGTCATTCCGGAAAACATCGACCGCAACCTGCAGGGCTCCTTCGGCCTGTACTTTTCCCAACGGATCCTCCTGGCCCTGGTGGACAAGGGGCTGACCAGACAGAAGGCCTACGAGATGGTCCAGGCTGTGGCCATGCAGGCCTGGGAGAACAAGACCTCTTTTCCGGATCTGGTTCGGGCCGATCCCGCGCTGGGCACCTACCTGACATCCGAAGAGCTGGACCAGCTCTTCGATCCCGGGTACTATCTGCGCTGCGAAGATTACATCTTTAACCGCGTGTTCCAGGAAGCAGAGCATGACTGATCCTCTTGCCAGGTTGGCCAGGCTGTTATTGGAAAAATCCTACATTCCGGGTCAGGTGACCTTGACCTCAGGGCGGGTAAGCGACTACTACTTTGACTGCAAACAGACCGCACTGCATCCGGAGGGCGCCTACCTCCTGGGGCTGACCCTTTTCCGCAGCCTGTCCGATTCGGTGCATGCCGTCGGGGGGATGACCCTGGGGGCCGATCCCCTGGTCAGCGCGGTCAGTGTGCTCTCCCACATTCACAATCGCCCGCTGCCTGGCTTTATTGTTCGCAAGAACCCCAAAGGACACGGGACCAACCAGTACCTGGAAGGCTTGGCCAACATACCCAAGCGGGCCAAAGTGACCGTTCTGGAGGATGTGGTCACCAGCGGAGGAAGCGTGCTCGCGGCTTGTCAGCGCACGCAGCAGGCCGGCTTGCAGGTAGCCCAGGTCCTTACTGTCCTCGACCGCCAGGAAGGGGGCGCTGAGGCTCTGGCTGAACAGGGCTTCAGTCTGGAATCGCTCTTCACTAAGCAAAGCCTTTTTGCCGCGGCTGAGGAGGAAGGCTCAAAGGGGTGACCCATGGGGTGCTTTTATGTCAATCTGCCTATCCGCTACCTCTCAGAAAACACGTACTACCTCGATTTTTTTCTTCGCCACAATATAAGCCCGGAGCTGGGCCTGGATGCCATTGCCCTGGACGAGCAGGACACAGCATGGCACGAAGAACTGGCCCAAAGGCTGGAGCAGTCCAATCAAGCCTGTGCCATTCATCTTCCCTTTCACGACCTGCAGCCCGGGAGCATGGACACCCTGATCCTCCAGGCCACCCGGGAACGTCTGCAGCGGGCCATGCACATCGCCAAGCTGTACAAGCCGCGCTATCTAGTCGGCCACGCCTACTTCATTCCCCTGTATACTGACATGTTCTCCAAATGGCTGAACCGGGCAATCACCACCTGGGAGTCGGCTTTGGAGATCTGGCCGGATCACCCGCCCCTGTATCTGGAAAACGTCCGGGAAATCGACCCTCGACCTCTGGCCGATCTCATGGGTGAGCTCAACTCCCAAAAGATCAGATTCTGTTTTGATATCGGGCATTGGGCCAGCTATGGCAACGGGGGACAGTATCAGAACCTGGCCCAATGGATCCAGACCCTCGGCCCCTTTCTCAGGCATCTCCACCTGCACGACAACGACGGGATCGCTGATCTGCATCTCGGCCTGGGACAGGGTTGCATTCCCTGGTCCGATCTCTTCGGCGGCCTTGAATTTCTCGAGCTCAGCCCCACGTTCACTCTGGAGCCCCACTGCCAGGAGGACCTGGAGTACAGCCTTTCCTACATGAAAAAGCACATGCACTGGTTCTCCCGGCTCGGAGTCCGGCGCAGGGACCTCCCGGACATATAGGGCCTGCCGCGGCTCAGGCAGCGGTGCATGCCCTGCTTTGGCTTTGCCCGGCCCCCTGGCCCCGCAGGAAACGGAATGATCAGTAGTGCTTTGGCTCCAGACAGAATTCATCCATATCCTCCTGGGAAACGCCATACGGAGCCTCCCAGGGCGGAGCAAGGTGATACCGCCTGTCTTCCCAGCCCAGGACCGCTGCATGCAGGAGCAGACCCTGCCCCCCGCTCTTGCCCGGGCCGTATTTGCGGTCGCCGACAACCGGAAAGCCCCGCCTGGACATCTGGATCCGGATTTGATGCTTGCGCCCGGTGATCAGCCGCACGGCGACCAGTGAGGCCTGTTCGCCCCGGCGCAGGGTGCGCCCCCAGGCCAAAGCCCGGACCGTCTGCTCCCGACCGTCCCTGACCTTGACCAGGTCATCGGCCAGGTATTCCCACTCCGGCCAGTCCGGATGCCCCCAGACCCAGGCCAGGTAAATCTTGGTCACTGCCCCGCTGCGCCACAGGCCCTGCATGTGCTGCAGAGCGGCATAGGTCTTGGCCACCAGGAGCAGGCCGGAAGTGGGCATGTCCAGACGATGGACCAGGGCCGGGATCCAGTCGGTGTGGGCGTACTCGACCTCCAGACGGCTGCTCACGCTGTCTGTGACCTTGGTCCCCGGCTGGGCGGCCAGTCCCGGTGGCTTGGCCAGGACCAGGACCTCGTCGTCCTCATCCACTTTTTGCAGGGCGAATGGATTTGCAGACTGTCCGCTCAGTCCGGTTGTCTCCTCACTGCTGACGTAAGGAGGCAGGCGGACCGTTTGTCCCTGCTTGATTCGCCCAAAGGGCTTGCACCGTCCTCCGTCCACCCGAACCTGGCCGGTCCGGATCCAGCGCATGACCGCCGACCGGGGAACCTGCCCCTGCAGTTGGCGCGCCAGGAACTGGAGGAGCTTTTGCCCTGATTCGGCTCGGCTGACTTCGATATGCGAGACTTTCGGCATGACGTCTTTGTGGAGTTTTTGCGTATATGATTGATCAATCACCCAGCACCGGGCATCTCTTTCCCCCGGCCGCCGCGGACCTCAGCTCCAGGCTACTGGACTGGTACGCCCGCAACCAGCGGGACCTGCCCTGGAGGCGGGAGCCGACCCCGTACCGGGTCTGGATTTCGGAGATCATGCTCCAGCAGACCCAGGCCTCGCGGGTGGTGCCCTATTTTGACCACTGGATGCGTGTCTTTCCCCATGTCCGGGCAGTGGCCGATGCGGATCAAAGCGGCCTGCTCAAAGTCTGGGAAGGGCTTGGCTATTACACCCGGGCCAAGAATATCCAGGCCGCGGCCCGGATCATCTGCGCAAAGCACAATGAACAGCTGCCCTCCAGCCTGTCTGCCCTGCTGTCCTTGCCCGGCATCGGGCCATACACTGCATCGGCCATAGCCAGCTTCGCCTTTCACCGGAATGTGCCTGTGGTGGATGCCAATGTCCAACGGGTCATGGCCAGGATCCTGAATATCAGCCAGCCCATCAAGTTCTCCCCGGCCCAGAAAGCGGTCCACAGCGCAATGAAGGACCTTATCCCCCAAGGACAGTCCCCCAGCTTGAACCAGGCGGTTATGGAGCTCGGAGCCTTGGTCTGTCTGCCGCGGAGCCCGGCCTGCTCCTCATGCCCGATCACCGGATTCTGCCGCAGCCTGGCCGCGGACAAGGTCCACGCCCGTCCAGTTCTGCCCTCTAAAAGAAAAAGCACGGCCATTGAGGTCGCTGCCGGCGTGCTGGTGGATCAGGAGCGCATCCTGATTCAGAAACGGCCGCCGCAGGGTCTTATGGCCAATCTGTGGGAGTTTCCCGGAGGCAAGCTGCAGCCGGGGGAGAGTCCAGAGCAGGCCCTTATCCGGGAGTTCAGGGAAGAGCTGGAGCTGGATATCCGGGTTGAGGACAAGATCACCCTCATCAAGCACAGCTATACACGATTCCGGGTCACCCTGCACGTCTTTTGGTGCACCCTGGCCCGACCCGGACAGGAGCCAGTCCTGCATGCCGCCACTGAGGCCCGGTGGACATCTGCAAGCTCTCTGTCCAGCTATCCATTTCCATCCGCAGACCGCAGGCTGATTCAGATGCTCCAAAACGAGGGAGGACCATATGCTGGCCGCAGCAATTGATCAAGGCAGCCTGATCCTTAAGGAAAAAGACAAGCCCGAGCCCGAGCCGGACCAGGCCCTGCTCCGGGTCCATCTGGCCGGAATATGCGGCACCGACCTGGAGATCCTGGCCGGGTATGCGGAGTTCTCCGGGACTCCCGGCCACGAGTTCGTGGGCCGGGTGGTCCAATCCCCAGAAAGGCCGGAGCTTGTCGGCAGCCGGGCAGTGGCCGACATCAACCTCGGCTGCGGACATTGCCCGTGGTGCCTGCGCGGTGATCAGCGCCACTGCGTTCAGCGCCGGGTCCTGGGCATCAGGGAGCACAGCGGCGCCTTTGCCCACTATGTGCTGGTCCCTGCCGCCAACCTCTACCCCCTTCCGGACAATCTGGCCGATGAAGAAGCCGTGTTCGCCGAACCCCTGGCTGCGGCCCTGGAAGTCACCCAGCAGGTGCACGTCACGGCCCAAACCAGGGCTGCGGTGGTCGGGGACGGAAAGCTGGGCCTGCTCTGCGCCCTGGCCCTTGACCACTATACCCCCGGCCTGACCCTCTTCGGCCGCCATCCCGGAAAGCTGCACATCGCCGCCCGGCAGGGCATCTCCACTGTCCTGCTTCCTCCGCAGACCCACCCCTCCGGTCTCGATCCAAGATTCGACCTGGTGGTGGAGTGCACCGGCCGAACCGAGGGGATACACACCGCCATGGATCTGGTCCGTCCGGAAGGCACAGTGGTGGTCAAGACCACCTCCCATCAAGACTCCACCTTGGATATGTCCCGGGTAGTGGTCAATGAGATCTCCATTCTCGGTTCCAGATGCGGGGACATAGGCCTCGCCGTTCATTTTCTGGCCCGCAAGTGGATCGACGTCCGCCCCTTGATTGAGGCCGTCTTCCCCCTGACCGATATCGCTGCGGCCGTGCACCGGGCCGGACAAAAAGGTGCCCTCAAGGTCCTGGTGAACTGCCTGTGAACCGCAGCATCCCGGGATGCTCCCCCCCAGCCTGCACAATGGATAGTCTTGACAGCCCGGGTGGGCTCCTCTAGATTCTCGTCCTTATCCCCGCGATCCATGCCCGCAACTCGAGATCCAGCACAGACATATATGCACACACAGCCGCACCGGCTCACCCTGGGCCGAATCTTCGTCTTTTGGCTTCCCTTGGCGGCCACCTGGCTGATGATGGCTGCGGAAGGTCCATTTCTCAGCGCAATCATAGCCCGGCTGGTGGACCCGACCCTGAACCTGGCCTCCTACGGTGTGGCCTTTTCTGTGGCTTTGATGGTCGAAGCCCCGATCATCATGGTCATGTCCGCAACAACCGCCCTGGTGCGGGATCGGGCCTCCATGGCCGCGATGAAGCGCTTCGTCTACGTCCTGAGCGCGGCCATCACCCTGGCCATGTGCATTCTGACCCTCCCCCCGGTCTTTACCGTTTTGGCTGAAAAGATCATTCACCTCCCGCCCGATGTGGCCCGCCTGTCTCATCTGGCCTGCATCGCCCTCATCCCCTGGCCAGGAGCCATTGGATACCGCAGGTTCTATCAGGGGCTCCTGATCAGGAACAACAAGACCAGGTTCGTTGCCCTGGGCACTGTGGTCCGCCTCGCAGGCATGGGGGGCACGGCTTTGCTCCTCGCGCTGTGGTCCGATCTTCCCGGGGCCCTGGTCGGCGGTTGCTCCCTGGCCGCCGGAGTCCTGGCCGAGGCCGCGGCGACCCGCAGGATGGCCTCCGGCGTGGTCAGCACGCTCAAAGGGCAGGAGAACATCCGGCGCGTCCCCCTGACCTGGGCCAAAATAAGCAAGTTCTACTATCCCCTGGCCTTGACCACCATCCTGGCCCTCGGGGTCCGCCCGGTGGTCACCTTCTTTCTGGGCCAGAGCAAAATGGCCATTGAATCCCTGGCCGTTTTCCCGGTGGTCCATTCCCTGGTCTTTGTCTTCATCAGCCTGAGCATTTCCTACCAGGAAGTCATTATCGCCCTTATCGGCGACGAGCAGGAAAACTATACTCCCCTGCGCAATTTCGCTTCTCTTCTGGCCCTGGCGGCCGGCGGCGGACTGGGCTTGATCGCCTTCACCCCGTTGAGTACCATCTGGTTTCACCAGATATCCGGGTTGTCTGTCCAGCTTGCCGATTTTGCTGCACCTCCGGTTCAGATCATGACCTTGATCCCCCTTCTCTGGGTCATGGTCAGTCTGCAGAGGGGAGTTCTGGTCAGTGCTGAGATCTCCGCCCCGATCACCAAGGCCACCGTGGCCCAGGTAAGCACCGTGATCCTGGTCCTGATCGTCACCATTCACTTTTTGGACCTGGTAGGAATCATCGGCGCCGCTCTGGCCCTGGTCCTGGGCGGCATAGTTGGGTGTGCGTATCTGATTCCCTGGTTTCTGGCCCTGCGGCGGGAAGCCGCGTCCCCGGCTCAAGGCGCAGCGTAGGCACCCCCTGTGCCGGGATCAGGAAAATAGCGGGCCGAAAGCGGGGCCAGTACAGTCTGGGCCAGCAGGTTGGTGCAAACAATTCATTTTTAGGGTCCAAGAGCCACAACCACGGATGCAGACCATGCGGATTCACAACACCTCTCCCACCGCCGGGCCCGGCTGGCTGTTTCGGGCCATGCAGCAGACCCTTCCGGTCGTTCTTGGCTATCTGCCGGTTGGCTTCGCTTACGGAGTCCTGGCTCAGAAAAGCGGGCTGTCTCCAGCCAACACCCTGCTCATGTCTCTGCTGGTCTTCGCCGGCTCGGCCCAGCTGGTTGCCGTGGGCCTCTTGGCCGCAGGGACCGGCCCGGCCTCGGTCATTTTGACCACCTTTGTGGTCAACCTCCGTCACCTGCTCATGTCCGCCGCCCTGGCCCCATACCTGCGCTCCTGGACCAGGTGGCAGCAGGCCATGTTCGCTTTTCAGCTCACTGACGAGACCTTTGCCCTGCACTCCAGCAGATTTCCAAAAGGAGAAACGGACAAGACAGAAACCCTGGCCATCAACATGACCGCCCAGGCCGCCTGGCTGGCCGGTTCATTTCTTGGATTGTTCGCCGGCTCCTTGATCACTGACGTCAAACCCATCGGCCTGGACTATGCGTTGCCGGCCATGTTCATGGTCCTGCTGTCCTGGCAGTTGACCACCCCAGGCAGATGGATAACCGCGGTCCTGGCGGGTCTGCTATCAGCGGGCCTGGCCTTGGCCGGGCTGTCCCAAGCAAATGTCATTCTGGCCACTGTGGTGGCCGCCAGCCTGGGACTGGGAGCAGAAACATGGATCAATTCACGATCTTCCTGATCATTGTCGGCATGATGGCGGTCACCTACGGGCCGAGGCTGCTGCCGATCACCGCCTTGTCCACCAAAACCCTCTCCCCCTGGCTGGTCAAATGGCTCCAGCTCGTACCAGCCGCAGTCTTGGCCGCCATGCTTGTGCCCTCCCTGGTTTTGACCGACAAAAGGCTCAACCTGGAGGCGGACAACGTCTATCTCTGGGCCGCTCTGCCCACCTTTGCCGTGGCCAAATGGACCGACAGCTTTGTCGGGGCCATTGTGGCCGGAATGGGGGTGGTCGCCCTGTTCCGCTGCATGGCGTGAGTTCGGACGGCCATCCCGTTCTTCCCGCCAATGCGATGAGGGATCAATGGACCCGGAAATCAAGAGAAAAGCCCTGCATCTGGTCGCAGCGGCCGTTCCGGTCCTGCTCATGTATCTTCCGGCTCATACCGCAGCCCCGGCTCTGACCGGCTTCGCGCTCTGCAACCTGCTCCTGGACCTGTGCAGACCGAGATATCCCCTCCTGGGCAGGGTGTACGGATTCTTCTTTGCCGATATCCTGCGGGAACATGAGCACAAAGGCCTGACCGGAGCCACCTACTACTTCCTCTCTCTGACCCTGTCCTACCTCGTCTTTGGTCTTGCCCTCTCCCTGCCTGTCCAGTATATCGTGCTGGCCTATACCGGGTTCATGGCCGGGGATGCCGCCGCAGCCCTGATCGGCGCCAAGCTGGGCCGGATCAGAATCCGGGGCGGCAAGTCCCTGGAGGGCAGCCTTGCCTTTCTGGCAGCCTGCCTGCTGTCTACCGCCTGGATCATGCCCGACAGATGGATCCTCCTGATCCTCTCCGCAGCAGGCCTGACCCTGGCCGAACTCTTCCTGACCCGGGTGGACGACAACTTTTGTGCCCCCCTGCTTCTCACTCTGGCCTTTGCCCTGCTTCTGTGATTGAGAAAAAGCATATCATCCTGTAGTGGTTGTGCCCTGCGCAGGGCACAGCTGGCCCGGATGTCTAACCCCAACCGGATTTGGTTTTGGTCATGTCTATGCACCTCAAAGGTTATCTTTTGATCGCCCTGGCCGCGGTCCTCTGGGGCCTGCTCGGACCGATTTCCAGGCTGGCCCTGGCAGAAGGGATCGCCCCCCTGGAAATTGCCTTCTGGCGGGGCGTATTGGCCTGGGCCCTGTTCGGGGGGCAGGCGATCTGGGCCCAAGAGACATCGGTGCAGAAAAAAGACATCCCCCTTCTCCTCCTCTTCGCACTGACCGGAGTGACCATGTTCTACGGATCATTCCAGCTTTCGGTGCAGAGCGGAGGGGCGGCCCTGGCCGCGGTCCTGCTGTACACCGCTCCGGCCTGGGTGGCGGTGATGGCCAGGATCTTTTTCATGGAGCCCCTGACCTATGTAAAGCTTTCCGCTGTGGCTCTGACCATTGCCGGGGTGGCCTTCATCTCCCTGGGCAATAAAGGTATTCACGGCAGTGTGAGCATACCGGCCGTGCTCTTTGGCTTAACCGCAGGATTCTGCTACTCCATGTATTATGTCCTGGGCAAACCGTTCTCCAAAGGCTACACCGCCCCAAACCTGTTTCTCTATCTACTGCCCATTGGTTCCCTGTTCCTGGCCCCATTTGTGTCCTTTGCCCATAAAACCCCCACAGCCTGGGCCGCCCTGGGAGCCATCGCCTTTGTCTGCACCTACCTGGCCTACCATGCCTATTACGCCGGCTTGAAGCTGCTACAGGCCTCCCGGGCCTCCATCGTGGCCACCCTGGAACCGGTGGCCGCGGCAGTGGTGGCCTATTTCTGGTGGGGGGAAACCTTCTCCCTCCTGGGCTGGCTCGGAGCCGGAGCAATACTTGCCGGAGTTTTGCTCACCGTGGGGGACAGGGGATGACAATTTTAGGCTCTTGGACACAGGAAGTGGCATTGCATAAATAAGAGTTTGCCGTCTCTTCTGTGTGCCGTGAGCGACAGACCCGCACATTTTCTTGGTCCCGCCACCCGGCACTCACGTGCATGATATGCTTTCGTCACACAGAAAGCAGTGACCTGCACGTGAGTAGCCGGGAGGGGGCAGGGATCCCCCTTTGGCGGGAGTTAGAAAATACCGGGCCGAAAGTGGGCACACAGAAGAGACGGCAAACTCCAAAAACCGACAGGCTAGGTCGAGGAAACCAAATTTAGAAGTCCACAGAGGCCGAGACTACGGCGGAAAACGGGGCCCCCACGTAATAGCTGGCCTCGCCGCCCTGATTGTAGTCCATGGCTGTAATGCTGGAGATGTACTCCTCGTCCAGGATATTATTCAGCTCCAGAGACAGCTTGAGGTCCCTGTCCCGGACAGCTTTCTCCAGGGTATAGGTGGCCTGAACATCCACTGTGGTGTAGGAGTCGATCCGCTCATTGTGGGCCACATCTCCGTAGCGCCGGCCTGTGTACCGGACCGAGGGGATGAGTTCCAGATCCTTCCAGTTAAATATCAGGCCGCCGCGGACCATGAGCTCCGGAGTGTCGATGACCTGGTTCCCCTCGGTATCCAGGGTCTCTCCCTGAAAAGTGATGTCATCCTCGTACTCCATGACCGTATAGGTGGGATTGATGAACAGGGTCAGGTTGTCATGGAGGAAAAAGCTGGTCTCCAGATCCAGTCCGTAGCTGGTGGCCTCCCCCACGTTCTGGTAGTAGGTCTGGTTCACCCTGGGATCAAAGACCGGGGTCAGCAGATTGGAGTGCTCGGCATAGAACAGGGTGGGCGCGATCTCGCACCAGGGAGTTGAGTAGCGGACCCCGAGGTCAAAGTTGTCCGACTCTTCCATGTCGTAGCCGTCGAACAGGTCGTTCAGGGTTACGCCCTGGTCCTGGAAGTCCTTCCGGTTATTGTTGTAGGTGGCCACAATAGGCATGTAGGCGTAGGGGCGGACGAAGTTCTTGCCGTAGCTGGCATGGAGATAGATGCTGTCCGAGGCCCAGTAGCCCAATCCGGCCGTGGGCAGAAACATATCGTAGGTTCTGGCTTCCCGGTCCAGGTCCGCCGCTCTTTGCAGAGAGCCGTCAGCATCAATATATCCCTGGCTGGATGCTTCGTCGTAATAGAAGTACTTCAGCCCCGCCTGCCAGTCCAGGCTCCCCAGGCTGCCGGAGAGCTTGACATACGGGCTGTGCACGTAGTTGTCCCCGCTGGGGCTGGCCACAATCCCTGCTCCCCTGTAGGCCAGGCCGTCAGAGACAGGAAGGTAGTCCCGGGATGAGATATCCATGTCCGATCGTTCAAACAGGTAACCCACAACCGACTGAACGCCCCCCTTGTCCCAGGACAATTCAGAGATCGCACCTTCCCGGTCGATCTCCCGTTCCCGCTTCTGGACCACGCCTCCCCTGGCCTGGGTCCCCTCGTAAATCTCGGAATCTTCCCTGGAAAGATAGGGCTTGAGGGTCAGGCGCAGGCTGTCGGAAGGGGTGATATTCACCACGCCCAGGACATCCGTGTTTTCGTAGCTTCCCCGGTTGTATTTGTAATACGAGATATCCTGCGCCGGATCTCCGCTCAGCCGGGAGTTGAAGTCAAAATCCTGAAAGTCGGACAGCTTGTCCGCCTGTTCGAACCTCAAGGCCCGGTACAGGTCCTGGTCCAGCTGGTTGTGGTTCACCCACAGCTTGGCCTCCACCAGGTCCCCAAAATCCTGGGTCAAGGCGATGTTCAGGTTGTCTCTGGGTCCGGTCTCTCCCGGCCCTTTCCACTTTTCCGCCTCAGAATAGGAATAGGAAGCGGACAATCTGGTTCCGGTCCGGGGCAGAGTGCCGGAATCCATGCGCACAAAGCTCCGCTGATACGAATCCGAGCCCAGGTTCTGGGACAGCTTGAGCCCAAAGTCTTCCGTGGGCCACAGGGGCTTGAGGACTACGGCCCCTCCCCTGGATCCCACGCCGGTTCCGATATTGGCCGGCACGGCCCCCTTGTACACGGAAACGGACTGAAAGTTCTCCATATCGTAGAGGTAGTCCCGGGGGCCGATGGGATTGCCCCCGTAGTTGGGTACTCCAAGCACAGTCAATGCCCCGAAGTAGCCCTTTACCCCCCGGACCCGGACATTTCTCTGCTCCGCACCCAAGCCGAACTGATCCGCGCTCTCCACATTCACCCCGGGCAGGACATCCATGCTCTCGTAGACACTGGTCCGGGCCTTGGCCCCCTGGCTCTCGATACCCTTGGTGGTGATCTCGGTCCCGGTATACACGGTCTCGTCCGCCTGCCTGGTGGGCTGAATGATCGGATCCGAGGTCACAGTCAGCTCCTCCATGGTCATCACGTCCTTGTGCCCACCGTTCTCCTCAGCCCCGGCCTGGACGGCGGTGAGCAGCAATGCGGCACCAATGAACCGGATCAGCCATGTGGTGGCGGCCATTCTCGCGTGCACTGCATAATGCCCCTTTCGCACCCGTAACGTCTGCCCTCTCCTGTACTCATCCATGCCTTCCTCCATTCACCGCTTGCAGCAGCAAGGCCACAAACTGCACACGAATTTCAAAAAAATAGCACCAAATAACAGAGGCCTGCCCCGGCCCTCGAAGGAGCCCGGCTCAGGGGCTCAACATCTCTATCGGGCACAAGCTGAGAACAGCTGGTAACACGTTTTTTTTTATTGTGCAACCAGGTGAGGGATGCTGCTTTCTGTTCCGGATCCGGGGCGAATGAGTCCCGCAAGATAGCAGATCAGGTCCTTATTCCTCATCGTTGACCTGAACCAGATGGAATGCGACATGCTTCAGGTCTTCTTCAAACTCTTCTCCGCACTCTCACCCCCATGCCTGCATCAGGTTGATTATCTTCCAGGCCGCACAGGCGGCGCCGAAGCCGTTGTCGATATTCACCACACTCACCCCGCTGGCGCAGGAGGTGAGCATGCCCATCAAGGCGGTGAATCCGGACAGGGAGGCGCCGTATCCCACAGAAGTGGGCACGGCAATGATGGGCTGAGATACCAAACCGCCGATGACGCTGGCCAGGGCGCCTTCCATGCCCGCGACCACGATGATGACCCGGGCCTTGCGCAGGTCCGCGAGCCGGTCCAGAAGACGGTGAATGCCGGCCACCCCAACGTCGGACACAATGGTTGCCCGGGTGCCGAGCATCCCGCAGGTCACCCGCGCTTCCTCGGCCACGGGCAGATCGGATGTGCCAGCAGTGACAATGGCCACCTCGCCCTCCAGGGGCCTGATTTCATCCCGGACCCGGATCAAGGTTCGGCCCAGGGCATTGTACTCGGCTTCCGGGCAGATGGTCTGCACATACTCGGCCATCTCGGACGAAACCCGGGTGGCTAAGACGCTGGCCTGATCCTCCATCCGTTGAAATATCTCCCCCACCTGCTGCGGGGTCTTGCCCTCGCCGTAGACCACCTCCGGAAAGCCGTTCCGCAGTGATCGGTGCATATCGATCCGGGTGTGCCCGATATCCATGACCGGGAAGTCGCGCAGTTTTTCCAGCCCCTGTTCCACATCCAGGCTGCCGTTTTGGATCTGGGTCAACAGCTGTTTGAGTATGGTGTATGTGTCCATGGTCGTCAGCTTGTCTTTTTCTTGTTACGCATGGCTATCAAATACTGAGATGTAAAATCTTGGCTGCTTCCAGCATGTTTTTGTCAGCTGTAAACACTCTTCCCCACCTATTCAAGGCCTAGGGCAAGATAATGCCGATCATCGATTCCTGTCCTCACGGATGAGCTCTGGGATATCAAGACAGTTGCGGGAATCAAGCTTCTTTCGCCAAGCACTGGCTCTGGAGGTCGGGCTTTGACGAACAAGGTTCACTTCCTGTTCCAGAAGATACTTCACCTGCTCTTGCAGACTGCGCCGATTTTCCCGGGCCATCTCCTGCAAAGCGGCATACATATCGTCTGGAACATTTCGCAGGCTGATTGATTTCATAATGCGACCCTATAAAAGCATAACTTTAACGCTATTTTCTCATTGCAAAATGCCTCAGGCACTCGCTTCTGTCAAACTCTAGCGGGTCGGGCCAGAAGAGGGAAGACATCTTTTTATGGCCAGCCCTGATATTGCATGAAACTGAATCAGCTGCTACGCCGCATGGATCAAATGCCACTCGCGGAGTTAGCGTACAAGGAAAGCCGGATTTATCTTTACCTGCGCCTCACTAACGCCTGCACACGACAGAATATTTCGTCATTCCATGCTGACCATCAAATGCTCGGGCTGCAAACAGAAGCTATTCAAATACCACAAGATCGGACCGGGCCAGGTCCTGCGCTGCCACAAGGACCGGATCGGCAGGCGATATGAAGTCCAGGTTCGGGAGGACAAGCTGATGTGTTCCTGTGGCCGGGTCATCGGCCGGGACAAAGGCCGCTACTTCAGCAAGGACAAAAACGCCCTTACCTATTCCGGGACCAAGACCAGCAAGTGATCACAGCCACGGGGAACGGCGCTGATTTGCCTGCTCAAAGGACGTTCTATGATGTTTTCCCTTGTAAAGTTCGCCGGGGGCATGCTCATGCCCCTTCCAATCATTTTGATCTGCCTCATTGCCGGCCTGCTGCTCCTGGCCAACAGATCACGGATAGCGGGCTATGGGCTGTTGCTATTAGGCACCGGCCTGCTCCTTCTGGTGTCCACTCCATTTTTGCCAGAGCAGGTCCTTGGCGATCTGGAATCGCGATATCAGCCCCTGCGCAATCCGCCGTCAGGGGCGAAATGGATCGTCGTCCTGGGAGGAGGGGCGCACGGAGGGAAGAAGCGTCCTGCCGTCAGCCGCCTGAGCGAATCGTCCCTGTACCGGATTGCTGAAGGCGTGAGGCTGGCCAAGGCCCTGCCCCGGGCCAAGCTGGTCACTTCCGGCGGGTCGGATGCCCCCGGACCGGGCAGCGCCGAGCTCATGGCCGACGTCGCCAAGTCCTGGGGCATTGCCTCAAACCGACTGATCACCCTGGACCAGACCATGAACACCGAGGATGAGGCCGCGGCGATGGCTGAACGGGCAGGGGACGGCGAACCAGTGATCCTGGTTACCTCGGCCTTTCATCTGCCCCGGGCCGTTGCCTTGTTTCAGGGGCAGGGCCTCGAGGTGATCCCCGCCCCAGCCGGCTACCTGACCGACCCCGACCGTTCGGCCAAGCACATCGGACACCAGCTGCCCCAGGCCGGATACATCCAGTTCATGGAACGGGCGATGTGGGAGCATCTGGGCCTGGCCTGGGCCAAGCTGCGTGGAGCCGTGTAGGTTGCATCTCCTTCTCTACCACAAATATTCCGGAAGCCGCTTGCGGATCTCCTCAGCCTTTTCCAGGTTGCTCAAGTCCTTGTTGATCTCATTCACCACCGCCTTGGACAGCCGGTCGCTGCACTCGTTTCGAAGCTGGCCCAGAAAGGTGGGCGAAGCGGCCAGGACCAGGCGCTCGAAATGCTTTTCGTGATGCTTCTTGTCCAGATACTCTGCCAGGCCCTGGGCAAAGCGCTCGGCCTCAATCTTGCGGGCAGGCGTCTGCTCGGTGGCGCTGCGGAACTCTCCCTGCATGGAGTACATCCGCCCGGGCTTGTCGGTTTGAAGCTCACTGTCCTTGAGGCGAGATTCGGGATGATACATCACTTCCAGCTCGGTCAGCCCCCCGCCCCGTGCCTTGGCTCCGAATATCCTGGCCCGGGAACTGTCCGCGACCACGACCCATGCCTTGTATTCCATACCAGACCTCCTTTCTCAGGCTGCACACAACTCATCTCTTCTATTTACATGAGGACCGCCGCATGCAGAGTCAAGAGGCAAGAAATGGCTGCGGTTGAGGATAGCCGCTTTTCATACAACATACCAAAAAGCCCGGAGCCTTGGCCCCGGGCTTTTGCCTATTGAACATCGTATGCCTTACTCGGTCTCAATGGGTATGGACTTCCCGCCGCTTCCGGCTTCTGCCTTGGGCACCTCGATGCGCAGGATGCCGTTCTTATAGGTCGCCTTGACCTCGTCCTCCTTGATCTCCTGATCAAGGGGGATCTGACGGTGGAAAGCGCCATACCGGCGTTCGGTCCATCCGTTCCCGGTCTGGTCGCTGTCCTTCTCCTCTTTCTTTTCCCCTTTGAGCTCCAGCACGCCGTTGCGCACCGAGATGTCCACGTTCTGGGGATCGATGCCCGGCATCTCGGCCGTCAGCACATACGCACTGTCGGTCTCCTGCATGTCCATGCTGGGCACAAAGCTGACGTCTTCCCCGAACAGGCTTTCCGGCATACGGAACATTTCCGCCATTTCCGGAGCGATCTCCATCAGCGGATTCCAGTGCCGATTCCTGCGCGGAGCAGTATTGGTGTTTCCTATTCTCGGAGTGAGCCACATAGACATCACCTCCTGCCTGATGTAGGGTTTGTTTTCTTTTTCCTTTCATTTATGTCGATAAATCAGCTAGATCAGCTGTCAAGACATTTGAATCAACCTCTGTTATCCTGTCTACAGACCAAAGCTGCACCTCAAGGAGGCCACTATGCACAAGCAAATCCTGCCCCTTCTCATCCTCGGCTGTCTGCTTCTGCCTGATCCTGGTTTTGCCCAGGCCAAGAAATGGGACCTGGATCCGGCCCATTCCAACATCTATTTTGATATCACCCACATCTTTTCCACGATTCGGGGGCGGTTCGACACCTTTTCCACAACCTTTGCCTTTGATCCGGAGAACCTGGAGCAGAGCAGCTTTGCCTTTTCTGTAGACTGCGCCAGCGTGAACACCAACATAGTCCCCAGAGACAAGCACCTTCGTTCCGAAGACTTTTTTCATGTCTCCAAGTACCCGGAAATGAGCTTTCAAAGCTCAAAAATCGAACATGTCCAGGCTGATACGTACCGGGTTACAGGCCAATTGCAGATCAAAAAGACGCGCAGGACACTGACCATCCCCTTTGTCTTCCACGGGACCACGGACAACCCCATGCAGGAAGGCGTCCGGGTCGCTGGCTTTGACGCATCATTTTCCATTGACCGGCTGGAATACGGGGTGGGCAATGGGAAATTCCATGACCTCGGTGTCGTGGGCAAAGACGTTTCGGTCACCGTCTCCCTGGAAATGCTGGCTGAAAAATAGACTGCATGGCCTTTTTCCCGGAAGATGCCGTCCGTCCGCCGACAGTACCCTGGACAGTGCAGGATGCCTGGCTGGGAGCAGCCTGCCTCGGCATCTGGCTGGCCCTGGCCTACGCCGGAATCGCCCTGCTCCAGGTCCTGGATGTGAATCTCTCGCCCGGCCTGATGGTCAGCATGCTGGAGCTTGCCCTCCTCTTTCCGGTCTGGTGGTTCACCCGGCGGAAATACAGGGCCAGCCCGCAGCAGCTGGGCTTGATCGGATTCAAGACCAGATATCTGGGACTGGCCGCGACCCTTTTTGTGCCGGCCATGTGGCTCAACGCCCTGTACCAGGCCGTTCTCTCCGAACACAACCTCAAGGTTCAGCCAGAGCTGGAGCGGATTGTCACCCAAACCGCCTCCCCCGGCCTGTTCATCCTGGCCGCGGTGGTCATCGCCCCTGTGGTGGAAGAGATCTTCTTCCGCGGCTTCATCTTTGCCGGACTGAAAAAGCGCTACACCTGGGTCAAGGCCATGCTGATCAGCTCAGGGCTTTTCGCCCTCCTCCACCTGCGTCCCCTGGCCGTCCCGCCGATCTTCATCCTCGGACTGGTCTTTGCCTACCTCTATCAGCGAAGCGGCTCCATCTGGCCGGCTATTCTCATCCATTCCCTGGTCAACGGCCTGGCCGTGATCTGGATATTTCTTCAGCATGCCGGCTGAACAAACGGCCGTGAATACAAATTGACCCCAGACCAATGAGCGGATACAACAAACACTCTTCCTGATGGCCGAACGCCGTCCGCCTTCTTCAGGGCTCCTGGGCATCCTGAGCCCCGGCGAGCCCCCGCCAAGGCTGAAGCAGGACCCGGCCCTGATTCAGCCGGGCCGGACATCCTGGGACACCGGGGTTACAATGAAACATTCCTACTACCAGCGGAAAAACCGGTATGCCTGCGCCCTCTTGGGCTCTATCCTGGGCATCGTTCTGCTCGGCACTCTGGGCTATATGGTCCTGGAGGGGATCCCTCCCCTGCAGGCCCTGTACATGGCCATCGGCACCCTGACCACCATCTCCCCCTTCACCCTCTCGGACAACGGCAAGATCTTCAGCATCCTGCTGCTTATCTTGGGCTTTGGATTGGTTGCCGCCAGCGCGGCATTTCTGGGCAACCTGCTTTTGGAAGGAAGCTGGGTTGAACTCTACCGGAGGCGAAAAGTGACCAAAAGATTGCAAAGCTTTTCAGATCACTACATCATCTGCGGACACGGCCAGGTGGGCAAGCGGGTGACCAAGGAGCTGCACCGGCACAACAAGCCCATCGTGGTTATCGACAACGATGAAGAGGTCTTGCTGCGGTGCAAGGAAATGGGCATCCCGTGTCTGGACAAGGACGCCATGGAGGAGGAGACCCTGATAGAAGCCGGGGTGGAGCGGGCCAAGGGGCTGGTCTCGGTGGTGAACAGGGATGCGGACAATGTGTATATCGTGCTCACCGCCAGATCCCTGAATCCGGATTTGTTCATCAGTGCCCGGGCCAGCAGCAAAGGGGTGGAGAGCAAGCTGATCCGGGCCGGAGCCGACCGGGTCGTCTCCCCCTACGCCAGCGCAGCCATGCGCATCACCCAAAATATCCTCCGTCCTTCGGTGAACGAGTTTTTGGAGGTAGCTCTTTCTGGAGAAGGCATAGAGCTGGAGCTGGAGGAATTGCATATACCCAGTGAGGCCCCACTAAAGGACGATGAGGCCATAGATTCAAACAAGATCAGAGAGGAGTTCGACTTGATTGTGGTGGCTATCATGCGCCAAGACAACAGCTGGATCTACAACCCGTCCATGCAAGAACCCATTCACAAACAGGATACAGTCATAGCCATCGGACCCAAAAAGAATATGGACCGTTTTTTCCAGTACCTGTATAAAACGCCGCGCTCAAGTCTGCACAATGCATAGCCATATATACTGAATCTGAGCAATTCTTGGCCTAAGCCCCTGAAATGCTGTCCTGCGCCGGCCAGGCCGACTTTTCAAGTTTCTGCCCCCGAGCTTTTGAATATTCACCCTTCTTGGGTCACTTCGAGATCACCGGATACCAACCGATGCTCTCCACCCTGTTTGTCTTGAACAACCAGGACCCCGTTGTCTTCAACCGCCACAACTTCCCCCTGGTATATCTTTCCCAGGACATCGACCTTAACCTTCTTTCCGACTATATCTGCGAACTCCCTCCACCGTTGTATTATATGTTCAATACGCTGATTCTTGAACAGCTCGTAGTTCTTTTCAAATTCAAACAGAAAGTCAGCAGCCAGCTCAACCCGTTGAATCTTTTTTCCTGTTTCCTCGTACACCGAAGTCGCCAGGCCCGCTATTTCGGCCGGAAACATGCTCGAGGGCTTGTTAACATTGATTCCGACCCCGACGACCACATAATCCACTGCATCCGGATGTGCGCTGGTCTCGGTCAAAATGCCCGCCAGCTTGCGCCTGCCGATGAGAATATCGTTGGGCCATTTGATGTGCGGGGTCAATCCTGTCCGATTCTGCACCGCCTCAGCAAGAGCGACTGCTGTGACTAAGGTGATGACCGGAGTCTCGTTCGGGGGTAGGGTGGGGCGCAAGACAAAGGACATGAAAATTCCCCCGCCCGAGGGTGAATGCCAGATCCTGCTCCGTCTGCCCCTGCCCTGGGTTTGCTCTTCGGCCACTACCAGAAACCCTTCCGGAGCTCCTCCCTCGGCCGATTTCCTGGCCACGAGATTGGTCGATTCCGTCCTGTCCAAATAGATGATCTCTGACCTGCCTATAGTCCAGGTCTTCAGGACGGATTGAATTTCTCCCGGGTAAAGCACATCCGGCTCCTGTCTCAAGCGATATCCCTTCCTGGAGGCCGACAAGACGTCGTATCCCTCCTGTCTGAGCCGGCCGATGTGCTTGGAAACAGCCATCCGGCTCACTGCCAGTTCCTTGCTCAGTTCCTCTCCGGAGATCCATTGGTTCAGACAATTTTTCAACCGCCGCAGTACTTCGTCCTTGGTGGCCATTTTCCTTGACCTCAGTCTTTTATTATTGTAAACTCTACCTGAACAAATTAGTTTACATTATCCGCGCCTTTCTTCCTTTGTGGCCGGAACGATAAAGGACGACACCATGCAGAATCCGATGCACATCTCCTCCTGGAACGGCCGGATCGATTTCGACAGGAAGCATATTTGGCATCCATACACCTCCATGACCGAGCCTTTAAAGGCATATCCAGTGGAATCGGCGAGCGGGGTCTTCATCCGCTTGGGCGACGGCAGGGAGCTGATCGACGGCATGTCTTCCTGGTGGGCAGCGATACACGGCTACAACCATCCTGTTTTGAATCAGGCACTCTACGAACAAACCACAGCCGTGTCCCATGTCATGTTCGGGGGCCTCACCCATCGGCCCGCTGTGGATTTGGCCCAGCTTCTGATCGGTCTTACGCCGCCATCCCTGGACAGAATTTTTTTCTGCGATTCCGGCTCGGTCGCAGTAGAAGCGGCCATGAAAATGGCCCTCCAATACCAGCAGGCCCAAGGAGCGACAACAAAGACCAAGTTCTTGACCGTTCGCTCCGGTTACCACGGAGACACCTGGGGCGCCATGTCGGTTTGC
Source organism: Desulfovermiculus halophilus DSM 18834 (assembly GCF_000620765.1). Classification (NCBI taxonomy): domain Bacteria; kingdom Pseudomonadati; phylum Thermodesulfobacteriota; class Desulfovibrionia; order Desulfovibrionales; family Desulfohalobiaceae; genus Desulfovermiculus; species Desulfovermiculus halophilus. The sequence goes on along the minus strand of NZ_JIAK01000007.1, from coordinate 20,128 downwards.
GATCCGGTTCTGGGCATGCACTGGCTTTTCCAGGGAATGCTTGCTGAACAGTTTTTTGCCCAGGCACCCCAATGTCGATTTGGTGATCCGTGGGACGAAGAAGACATCGCCGATTTCAAAAAATTAATCAATCGACACAGTGACGAAATTGCTGCGGTGATTCTGGAGCCTGTCGTGCAGGGTGCCGGGGGCATGCACTTTTATTCGCCGGAATACATAAAGCGGGTCAGAAAATTGTGCGACGAACATAGCGTGCTCTTGATCTTTGACGAGATCGCGACCGGTTTTGGCCGCACCGGCAAAATGTTCGCCATGGAGCATGCCGGAGTCGTACCAGACATCCTGTGCTTGGGAAAGGCCTTGACCGGCGGCTACATGACCCTGGCGGCCACCCTGACAACTGACAAGGTGGCCACCGGTATTTCGGAAGGCGGCGGCGTTTTCATGCACGGTCCGACCTTTATGGCCAACCCCTTAGCCTGCGCCGTAGCCCAAACAAGCGTGAACCTGTTGATCGAAGATTCGTGGGAAGCAAAGGTCCGCCGGATCGAAGCCCTGCTGAAGGACCAGCTGCTCGACTGCCTGGATCTCCCGGGAGTGGCGGATGTCCGGGTTTTGGGGGCGATCGGCGTTGTGGAGACAAAGTGCCCTGTGGATATGGAAAAAATACAGAAGCAATTTGTGGACCAGGGCGTTTGGATCAGGCCCTTTGGCCAGCTGATCTATGTCATGCCGCCGTTCATCATCGAAGAGGATCACGTTTCCCAGCTGACAGGGGCGATCAAAGACACGATTTCACGAGGTGACATGTGGAAATGCTGACCAAAATATTCGGCCCAACAGTTGCGCAGTTCATAAAAGACATCCCGAGCCGCCCTGCTGAATACGAGGAGCCTGACCAGGATCTGTTCGACCTTTTGGCCGTAACCAACCGCATCAGGCGCAGAAACAAACAGAGCCAGATATTCATCTGCTCCATTGTCAACGCCAAGTCGGGCTCTTGTTCCCAGGACTGCGCTTTCTGCTCCCAGTCTGCCCATCATCGCACGGACATAAAGAACTACCCGTTGCTGGATGAAGATGAGCTGGTCAGCAAGGCCCAGGAATCTCAGGCGGCCGGAGCCACGCAGTTCTCCTTCGTTACCAGCGGACGCCAACTGAACCAAAAGGAGATGGATCAGGTTTGCCGAGCCGCGGGAAAAATCCGCAAACAGACCGATCTGAGCTTGTGCGCATCCCTGGGCATGATCGACCTGGAGCAGGCCACACAATTAAGGGAAAGCGGGGTCAGCCGGTATCACCATAATCTGGAAACCGCCGAAAGCTTTTTCCACCATGTCTGCACAACCCACGAATACTCCGAGGACATCGAGACCATTCACCAAGCCAGGTCCGCCGGTTTAAAGGTCTGTAGCGGCGGAATCATGGGACTGGGGGAGACATGGGAGCAACGTGCCGAGCTGGCCCGTACCTTGAGAGACCTTGAAGTTGATTCGGTCCCCATCAATTTTCTGCATCCCATACAGGGAACCAAGATGGAAAGCCGTCCCCTGGTCCCCCCCAAGGTCGCCCTTGCCTGCATCGGGCTTTTTCGCTTGGTCCTTCCGAAGGCGGATATCGGCATCTGCGGCGGACGGGAGATCACCTTTCGCGACCTCCAAGCCCTCGTCTTCGCAGCGGGAGCAAACGGGATCATGGTCGGCAACTATCTGACCACCGGCGGCAGAGATGCCAGCCACGACCGGGACATGACAGCCGCAATGGGACTTACGCGTCATGCAATTTGAATCAGAGACATTCGGGGACAGGTCCATTGTTGACGGACAGTTGTGCTTTAATCCCCAGGATCCGATCTACGCCGATCACTTCCCGGGCATTCCGGTAACACCCGGCAGTCTCATAATCCAGGGCTTTATCCAGGCTGCCCGACAGTCAGGGTATTGCTCGGAAGTGAAGGGCATTGAAAAATTCAAGTTCAAGCGCTTCGCGGTCCCGGGACGCTTTCGTTTTCAGATGCGGCCGGACGAAAACAGGGTTCACTGCACGCTGCTTGATTCCCAATCCCAAGTTTTGGCCACAGGGGTCCTGATCATATGAATCTTTCCTTTTCTGGGAATTCGGCCCTGATCCTGGGCGGGAGCTCGGAAGCGGCCCTGGCCGCTGCCCGATGCATGCTGGAATCGGGAATAAAGCCGATCCTGTCCTATCGGGATTCGATCGGGCTGGAAAAGATCCAAACCGAATTCATCCTGGAGCTAGACAGCATCGAAACAGTCCTCCTTGATTTCAATGATCCGGAAACACTGGCTTATTTGGAAGGGGGAGCGGCCGAGTCTCCGGACTTTCTGGTCGATTTCGCCCAGGAAGACTTTGAACGCTACGTCTGCTCAGCCCGCACCCAGGATATTTATTCTTTTTTTCAGGCCAATGTGGCTTTTCGGGCCTCGGTCTTGAAACGAATCGGACGAGGTATGCTGCAAAGAAAAAAAGGCAGATGCGTGTTCATTTCTTCTGCGGCGGCATCACGGACCAATCCCGGTCAAGGTTTTTATGCCGCGGCCAAACTGGCTTCCGAGGCCCTGTATAAAAACCTGGGGACGGAACTGGGCTCCCGGGGAGTCACTGCAGTTGTCTTGCGGCCCGGCTATATAGATGCCGGCAGAGGCCGCCGGTATCTTGGAAATAACAAGGAGCATGTTCTGGCCAAGATCCCGACAAAACGCGCCCTGACCAGCCGGGAAGTGGCCGAGAACGTACTTTTTCTGCTATCCGACACAGCCTCTGGCTTCAACGCTGTCGACCTTGTCTTGGACGGAGGCTTGACTGCAAAGAAGACCTGAAAAGAAGCCGGAAACCGGACAATCACTCACAACGTGCGGAGCAACAGCATGAGCCTACTGACCGAGGTCACCGAAGCCATCACCGAGATACTGGATATCGAGGAATCCTCCATCACAGAGGATACCTATCTTATCAGGGACCTGGGTGCCGAGTCCATCGATCTGCTGGAACTGACCGTGGAGCTGAACAAACGAACCGGGACGGAAATAGTCGACGACCATCTTTTTATGCGAAGACTTCGCGAGCATCTCATCGAAGTCGAAGCCACTCATCAAAACCCCGAGATTTTCCTGATGGAGAAATATCCGTTTCTCTCCAGGCAACGGGTGAAGGACATTATCTCTGATCTGGAGGGTGGCCCGGTTCTGAAAGTCGGAGATCTGGCATCCTATCTGAATTGGAAGGGAGCCTATGGACCCTAAGGACGTGGAACAATTGCTGGAGAGCAGGCGAAGCATTCGAAAGTATAGGGAAGAAATGCCTTCGGAAAAATTGCTGGAGGAAATGATCCAGTGCGCCCTTCACGCGCCGTCGCCGTCTAACAGCCAGCCAGTTCGTTTTGTCCGTTTCAAATCATCCGACAGCCGGCAAAGACTGCACCAAACCATGGGTGCAGCCAAGGAAAGGTATCTGGCCCACATTGCCAAGTATCCAGGTTTCAAAAGCCTCCGCAATAAAATCAACTTCTTCTATCGCCATAGCGTCTTCATGTTTGACGCTCCAGTGTTGATGGCCGCTGGAACCATAGCCGGACTCCCTGGATTGACCAGGCACTTGTCCCCGGCGGAGGTGAGCCACGACCGGCGGAAAAAGGACAGAGACCTGGACATCTCCCTTGGACTGGCTGTCAAAGGCTTCATTCTGAAAGCCCACTCTCTGGGCTTGGGAACCTGCATTCTTACAGCTCCCTTGCATTTTGTTCCTGACCTTGACCACGTCCTTCCCCAGGACGAGCTGAGGCTCAAATGCTTCATCACCGTGGGTTTTCCGGACCAAACCCCTGACCTTCCACCCAGGAGAACAGTTGGGGATATCTACCGGGAGATATAGATGGGAAATCGAGTAGTAGTCACCGCGGCGGACCTGATTTCCCCCTTGGGAACCTGCATAGACCGGGTTGTCGAAAATATCCGGAAGGACCGAACTTTCTTTGCCCGGACCGAGTTCGATCCTTCGGTCTCTGCTGCCGGGGTGAGTGATTTCGAGATCAAAAACTCTACAGGCAGGAACAAGAACCTGCGCTACTTGAATAGAGGTGCGAGCTTGGCAGTGGCCACGGCACTCAACGTCCTTGGACAATCGTGTCTGAACCATTCAGAACGAGCGCGGGCTGGATTATTCTGCGCGGCGGGTCCAAACCTGGATATCAGTGGGGAAATACCCAGGATCGAAAACAAGGCCATGCCGGAAAAGGAACTGCCGGCACTGTGGATGCTTCGTTTCCTTCCCAATACGGCCTCGTCCATGATCGCCCAGCTTGGGGGAATCCACGGGGAAAACCTCACTGTGGGCACGGCCTGCTCGGCATCGCTGCAGGCAATCGGGGAAGCTTTTCGCAAGGTCCGGGACGGATACCTTGCCCTGGCCCTGGCCGGGGGCGGTGATTCCCGCCTGAATCCGGGAGGCATCCTGGCCTATACCAAAGCCCGGGCCCTTCGGGTTGAAACCAGTGCTCCACCCGACTGCTATCCGATATTCGACCAAAGACGCGACGGATTCCTGCCGGGCGAGGGAGGAGCATTCGTTCTTTTGGAATCTCTGGATCATGCAAGACAGAGAAAGGCAAACATCTTGGGAGAAATTTTGGGCTACGGCTGCTCCTTGGACGGACATGCCATGACCGCTCCGGACGTCCAAGCCAAGCAGCCGGAAAAAGCGGTCAGGAAGGCCCTGGACGACGCAGGTACGACACCGGCCGATATTGACACAGTGTGCGCTCACGGCACGGGAACACCGCTCAACGACGACATGGAATCGAGCCTGATATCCCGAGTCTTTGCCCAATCGCTTCCTTCCGTGATCGCCCTCAAATCCTGGATCGGGCACCTGGCCTCAGCCTGTGGTGCAGTCGAGCTGGCCATTCTCCTCGGTCTTTTGCAAACCGGCCTCTTGCCTGCAATACGCAACCTCGAACGGCCGATTTCGGATAAGGTCCGATTTGTTGCCCAAAACCACCAATCCTCTTCAGCCCAAGCCGTCATTCAAAACTTCGGGTTCGGGGGACAAAACGCAGCCTTGGTTGTTGCTCCATGGAAGTGACCATAACTAGCCACTGCAGGGGGTTTGTTCTCCTGGACCGAATCGGCACCATTGATGAAAACATCATAAACGGCGCCGTATTTCTGCCCAACAACGTACCCCTTTTCTGGGTCATAGAGGCCATGGCCCAGCTGGGGGGCATGCACGCACGGTTTATGCATGACTTTAACCTGCACGTATTCCTGCTCAAGATCAACAGATTGGATTTTTTGTCGCAAATCACAGGAAAAGGCTGGTATTTCCTGTGGGCCGAGCTTCGGGCCGCATCGGACAAAGCCTTTTCCTATCGAGTTCGGATGACGTCCCCGCAAGATTCGACCCTCGCCGAGGGTATGTTCTGCTTTGCTTCCCGGGACTACGACCATGTTTTTCAAGAGGACAAACTGAAAAATCATTACAAGGAACTCTTCACATGTTTGCGCACAAATTCGAACGGCGTCTGCTGAGTCAACGCAAAGCGGGACTGTTCCGCGATCCGCCCCTCTTGGATGGCCGCAATGGCAAGCACGTATATGTCGACGGGGCAAAGGTGCTGAACTTGTCCTCCAATGATTATCTCGGGCTGGGAAGTTCGCAAAAGGTCAACGAAATAGTGGCCCAAAATTTCTTGAAGTTCGGCTCGTCTGCGTCTTCATCCCGGCTCGTATCAGCCAACCACAAGGTTATACACCAGGCCGAATCGGCCTTTGCCGAGTATTTCGGATATGACGAATGCGTCTTTTTCCCCAGCGGGTACCAAGCCAATCTTGCTGTGGTCTCCACCTTTTTCGACCAGGAGGACCGCGTGTTTTTCGACAAGCATATCCATGCCAGCTCGGTAACCGGTTTGAAAGCCGGTCAATGCCAGTTTTCGGGTTTTAAGCACAACAACCTTGCCCACCTAGAAAAGCGGCTTGAAAAATCGGGGCGCGACACGACCGCCGTTCTTACTGAGTCTCTTTTCAGCATGGACGGGGATATTTTGGACGTTGCGGAATTCAAGCGATTGAAAGCCAGGCATGGATTTCTCTCCGTTATCGACGAGGCCCATGCTTTCGGAGCTCTGGGACCGGGAGGACAGGGAATCGGCAAAGACGCGGCAGACATCGCTCCGGGAACACTGGGCAAAGCCATGGGCCTTTTCGGTGCCTTTGTCCTTATGCCCAAAGGCCTCAAATCATATCTCTTCAACTTTGCCTCGCCGTTGATTTATTCTACATCTCTGCCCGCGGCCCACGCTGCCTCGGCTCTGGAAATCCTGAAGATAGTGGAAGAAAGCGAGGACAGGCGCGAACGGCTGCAAAAAAACAGTCGATACTTGAGGGACCGCTTGGCGGAGGCTGGATTTCAAGTTGCCGGCGACGCCCATATCCTCGCGGTGGAAATCGGCGAGGAAACAAAGACCTATCGGATATCCAGACGTCTCCTGGAAAGAGGCATGTTTGTTTTTTCCGCCCGCTATCCAACGGTCCCCCAGGGCAGGGCAATTCTTCGTTTGAGCATGACGGCCATGCACGATGAAAAGGACATCCGATTTTTCGTCGAACAACTAAAGGAGATATGCGAGCATGAGTTCCTGCAGTGATTCCAGGCGACTGTTCGTGGCCGGCACTGACACCGGGGTTGGCAAAACCGCAGTCTGCCTCCTCTTGATGCACTATTTCCTGTCTAAGGGACTGAATCCTTTTTATCTAAAGCCTTTCCAGACCGGGGTTCAATCCCCAGGGGATCCTGACGGCGACGCCTCTTTCATCTACCGGCATATCGATCAGCTGAAGGCAAAAGATCCGTCCGAATCGTCGCCCTATTGCTTCCCGCAGCCTAAAGCTCCCTTGCCTGCGGCAAAGTCTGCCGGGGTGTCCATCGACATGAAAAAAATCGAAACAATCGTTGAAGAAAAAAAACAAACCTACAGCCCGTTGATCGTCGAGGGTGCGGGCGGCCTGTTGGTTCCAATAACCGATGACCTGCTCTGCGTGGATCTGATTGGCCGTATGCAAGCCGAAACCATTCTCGTGGCCCGGGCCGGTCTCGGAACCATCAACCATACCCTCTTGTCTGTGGAATCCTTGGTCGGCAGGGGGTTGAAGCCGGCCATGATTGTCTTCGTGGATTGCAGTCCCGACCGGATGCCCAGGCAATTGATCACGGAAAACATGCAGGCGGTGGAAGCATTTTCCGGGATCCGCGTCTGCGGGGTCATCGATCGAATTGCCGACTTCAGCCAGGTGGATCCTAAGCACTTGCTTTTGTTTGATCAGGCTCTGACCGAATGCAGTTAAAGGGCCCGACAGCGGCCCCTACCCCAGAACCCATTCCATACCAAGCATTTGTGCTTGTGAATAAAAGTGTGCCTGTTGACCGGCCGACAGGATGATTTGCGGATATGTATGAAATGCCCTTTCAGAACTTTGCCCACCAGGGAACGGCCGTGTGATGCACATGCTTCATTGCCCGCTCGTACCTGGCCTTGTGCGGCGAGAGCCTGGACAGCAGGGCCTGAAATCCGGAGCCGTGATTGGGATGCCGGACGTGGCACAGCTCATGGAGCAGCACGTGCTGGACAAACTCCCCCGGCAAGAACATGAGCTGGCAGTTCAGGCTTAGAGTCCCGGATGTGGACATGCTGGCCCAGCGGGTCTTCTGCTTTCGAATCTGGATCCTGGCAATGGGCAGGGCATGCCTCTCGGAAAGTGAACGGGCCCAGGGCACAAGCGCTGTTCGGGCCTGTTCCTTCAGCCAGTCCTGCAACAGCCGGCAGCACACATCGGCTTCTGTATGCGGATCGGCCTGGATCGCAATCCGGCCCTTTGCCGGTGTATGCAGGGCACGGGACTGGCATGCACGGGGATCATAACAGACGGAAAAGGATTGTGCGTTCGCGGCCAGCACAATGTGTTCCGGAAGATGCTGTACGTCCGGTCTCAAGCCGGCCGCCCGCTGGATCTCCCGCTGATGTCCGGTGATCCAGGCCTGGTTGGCTGCTGTGGCTTTGCGGACCCGGGAGGCGGGACAGCCCTTGGGGACAACCACCTCCAGCCCGGTCCCGGCCAGAATGCGAAACCGTATATATTTGGCCCTGGGACTGACCCGGACCGCATGCGGCAGGCGAATGATGTTTTTGAGCATGGGTAAAAATGAATGGATTCGCCGCAAGAAGCCAGCGAAAAGGGTGATCAGGGCTTGGGCGCACAGAAAAATTGTGTGCTCCCGGCATATCCGCAGCCTACACTGTTTATTCTGCGGCCTTTAGAAAAAGTACAAACTCTTCCAAGTCACTGGAAGTAAGCCCAAAACACTCCTGCACGCTTACAGCCAGTTCACCTACCCGTGAAGGACGTAGATTGAAAGTATATACATTACGGACCAGATGGCGGAAAGCCCGATATTCATCCAGGCAGGCCCGTGTCTCTTGGCTGATGACAGCTGGACGCAGATCTTCAAGCTGAGCAGCCATTTGCTGCAATAACTCCTGATGCCAGTTCCCGCCATTCGGCAATGCATTGTCTACAGTCCGGCCAATATCTTCGAAAATCGCTTCAACCCCAGTATAAAAACTGTGCAGGTTGAGGGCGACACCGTCCAGAAATCCACTGTCTCCGGTTTGCTGGGCCTTGTCATGCAAAAACTCGATCCGCTGAACAACTCGTTGCACATCATGCACAAGCAGCCCGATCCTTCCGGCCAGCGCCTTGTATGCTCCCCCAGTCATATAGGTATCGCCTCGTCTTGAATATGTTCTCGCAATGATTGGGAGGACTCTTCGATTGCGATCAAATCAACAGATATATCCGGATCAAGGCTGGTTACTCTGGCCACTGCCTGCAAATACAGACGTTCTTGCAGGCCCCAGACCGCCAAATCGATATCCGATCGCAAATGAAACAGTTCAGGATGAACCAAGGAACCAAAGACAGCCACTTCTTGGGCTTGAAATTCATTACAAAGAATCTGAGCTGCCTGTCGAGCAACCTTCCAGGCTTGCTCCAGACGCTGAAGGCGTCGTTTCTCAGCAACCTCCTGCCGCCTGCGGGCGGTCTTTCGATATTTTTCCATGTCTACAGGGGATAGAGCCATGACTTGTCTGCCTAAATCTTAAAACGCATCATTTCGCGAATCAAAAAACCGGTCCATACTCATCGATCCTTGTGCGGAAAAAGGAATCCGTCCGGGCAATGCCCTGCCTCCCAGATGAAGATGGCCGGACAGATCATACTCTATGGAATCAGCCTTCCCATCGCCCTGAGCTGTCCGCAACCCCCGCAGGAATCTGCTCACAATCTGCAGGGACGAGGCATAAACGGTGATGTCCACCAATCCGGTGCCAAAGGCCGGAATGCTCGCTTCGGTCTCAGTCACCCCGGAGGCCAGACGGCTTCCGTTGACCTCCAGATCGCAGTCCAAAGCCTTGATCACCAAGGGAACGTCGTTGTGATTAAAGACCCGCAGCTGGAGCCCAAAAACCGCTTCAAAGGTCTTGATTTCCTGCACCGTGATATTGGCCAGATTGATCTTTGGCGGCTCCAGGCTCTTGCCCAGCCCTGCACATCCGTACAGGCCAAGGGCGAGGAGAACAAAGCCGGCGAGACAGAGTAACTGCCGGACACAATATGAGCTTTCGTGATGGGTCATGGAAGTGCCTTGAGTTTGGGGGGCAGCAATGAGCAATTGTCAGATCATCGCAGCAATCCCAGGACTTCGGACTTGTCCTGAGCAAACAACACAGACTCCAGGGCTTGGTCTAGAGTGGCCTGATCTTGTACCGAGGTTATCAAGGCCACTTCTCCTGAGGTCAAAGAAAATTTCCTTTGCATTTGCTTAAGAAGTATAATCCGTTTCCCCTGAAGTTCTCCCTGCTGCATTCCCTGCTGTATTCCTTGTTGCATCCCTTGCTGCATTCCCTCTTGGCGCAGCTTGTCGGCTATGGTCGGCATAAGTTCCTCTCCTTGAGGAAGTTTCTCAAAGGCCTCGCGTACATCAGAGGCATCAACATGTTCCGAGGCTTGAAACACATATTCCAGGACAACCTGCAGATATTCGGTCACCAACTCCTTTTCCGCCAGGCTCCCCAGCAGCTCCACGATCCGAGGGAGCTGATCACGCAACTCAGGACTCTGGATGTATTTAAGCAACAGCTGCACTGCCTGCAACACGATAGTTCCCTTGATTTCATCTTCATTCAAGTGGGAAATGTCGTGCAGAATGTGCTCAAAGTTTGGGATATAAGGCAAATACTCCGACGACGGAGGATCAAACAAATCTTCAAAACCCAAGCTGAAGCTCCAGGTTCTGGTTCCGTGATAAATCACCACCGGGATAATCAAGGGGAGCGGACCGGACTGACCATCTCGTACCTGAGCATACCACCGGCTGGCCATGTATTGCAAAACCTGAACCCGGGCATAGCGCTCAGGACCGCTTTTATGTTCGAACAAAAAGTAAAGATCAGCCGGACTCCCCTGCGTCACCCTGGTCTTGACCACCACATCGCTAAAGTATTCACCTAGATCCGCTTCAACATAGTTTCCGCTGACAACTTCCAGGCTCTCAAGATCAAGATGAGCCACGATTTCAGCCGGCAGATAGGTGATGATGAAGTCCCGGACATTTTCCGGACGGTTAAAAATCTGTTTGAAGAAACGGTCATGAACGCGAGGACTGGATGAAGACATGATCAAAACCTATACACAAAGAACGGCGCTGGCAAGCCTCTCGCTGCGCATGCCAATACGCACCATCCCCGGTGGATGCGGTGAGTACCGGTGGGGGCGGGATCAAAGAAGGAGGCGACGGATCATCCCCGTGGGTGCGGGGAACAACACAGAACCGCCTCATGATCACGCTGATAGGGCCAGTCTATGCGGAGCATTCAGTGAACTTCGATCCCTGAGAGATGTATTTCATTTACCAAGGGATTATTCATGGTAAAGTCTTCTGGTCGAAATGGGCTTGGTTCAATTCGGTCATCAACCCTTAAGGCCAGCTTCATCAGAGCGATGCGCTCTTGGAACAAGTCCTCAGAAAAGTCTGGACTGATCACAGCCAAATCAATATCACTCCACTTGTTGGCTGTCCCCTTGGCATATGACCCGTAAATGTATGCCCCGGATATACGCTTGTCTTTACGAAGCAGAGCAACGAAGCTTCGAACAGCCTCTTCTACCTCAGGCATGATTGCAGCCACTTGTAATTCCTTTTTATGACATCCATTTGATGTATCGTAAATTCTTGAGTGCATTTTTCACGAAAAGACCTTTTAAAATCGGGATATCTGGCTTCTATATTAAAAGCAGTTATGGTGATAAGCTCGTTTTCGTTTTGCTCATCCAAATCGATATCAGCAACCTTAGCGAGCCTTATTAAATTATGTATTGGTGGAGCATGGCCTTTTATTTTCTTAACGCAGAGAGCCTTCAACATTTTTTCTAAGGCCAAATGTCCAAAAAATAATGCATATGAAAAGTCTTCCTTCTCGACAAGGTGGTCAGCTACACGCAAGGCATCTTCGGCTTCAGTTGCCCAAAAGTTTATGAGATTCTCAATGTCAATAGCCATGCTGTTCACTTGCCATATGCTGGCCTACGTTATTCAGGCCAAACCGACCAACCATCGTGGAGGTCCTAATTTTCAGGGCCTGTCCGTCTGTCCAGCACTTCTCTCCACATCTGCTTCCGCTAACTCATCTAAATTCTTCCTTCAAGGTATAACAGTATCAACAAGCCACCTGCTTGACAAGGAAGCTTTCCCCTTAACCAATCAAGACCCAGGCCTCTGAACAAGAAAAGAGTCAAGAACCTTTCTCTGTTGGCGCTGCCAGATCATCCCCGCGGGTGCGGGGCAGACCCTGCTTGACACATGGATCAGGTGGCTCAAAGGGGACTATCCCCGCTGGTGCGGCGCACACCAGCCTGTCCAGCACGGGGCCAAGTCAAGAAGGGCATCCCTGTTTGCATGAGCACTTAAAAAACAAGTATCATGAATAAATACAGACAGCTATAGTTAAAATTTGTCACCCAACCCTCCCTTCCGCCATGTCATAATATTGACTTTCGCTTAATCCAATGGCATGTGTGCCTCACCCTATAACGTTCTAATTCTATTGCAAAAAGGAGGATACATGCGTATACTTAGTGTTGTATTTGCTCTACTTTTACTCCCGGTAGCGTCCTGGGCTCAAGACAATGCCGGTCATCTGCAAAAGATGAACGCCTTTGCCATCAAGCCAGGATACCATATGTACCAGAGCAATGACTTTTTCGATTTCTGGGATATTGACGAGGACGACATGTCCAGCTTCATGTTCGAGATGGCCTATGAACGGAAACTGAATCAAAGCTTTGGCATAGAGATGGGGATTGGATATTTCAAGTCCGATGAGACCTACCACCCATTCGGATTGTCATCCGAGATAGAAATCGAAAACTTCTATCTCTCGCCGACAATCAAAGGATACCTGCCGGTTTGCGACTACTTTTACCTCTATGCCGGAGCTGGTCCAGATATATATTTCACCAGAGGAGATTACGATCTTGAAGGTAACATCCGCGGGATAGCAGTAGATTACAGTGAAGATGAAGAGGAATTCGGCTTTGGCGGCCACGTCTTGGGCGGAATGGAGTTTTATATAATACCCAATCCTGGACCTAACCAATACGACGCCCCGCTGGGCGTCTTTATTGAATATCGGCATTCATGGGTGGAAGTGGATGATGTGGACGAAGATACAATTGACATTGTAAATCAGGCGTTAAATGAAGATTTTGGCCCGAACAATCTGGACGTAGGCGGCAGCCAAATCATGGCCGGCCTGCGCTGGCACTTTTAGAATTCCTGCATAGTTCAGCTGACTAGAAAATCCAACCGTTCATTCTCGTCAGGAAATGCAAAAAGGGGATAGTCCGCAACGGTCTATCCCCTTTTTGCATTTGGAATATTGTGGATCCAGGCCGACAAAGGTAATGGAACATGAGTCATCAGCGCGGGCAGGCTCGGTTTCAATCCACGCCCCCGCGCAGGGGGCGACTGGCCACGGCCTGCTCACTCATCATGAACATAAGTGAATATAAGGGACAGTAAGTGAATATAAGGGACAGGAGAAAAATGTTGATGTTTATCTTCAACTGGTCTATCCTGCTCTGTATCCGTCATTCGAACTCTCTGGAGGTGCCTTATGGCTCGTATGCCTCGCTTTCTCCTTACCCATCGCCAGACCACCTATCACGTCATCAGCCGTACTGCCCTGGACGGCTATCCCCTGGGCGACCAGGAAAAAAGCTTGCTCCTGGGCATCATTCAGAATCTTTCTGCTGTCTATTTCTGTCAGGTTCTGGGCTTCTGCCTCATGGGCAACCACTTTCATCTCCTGGTGACCATGCTCCCAGAGAACGAAATTACGGACCAGGAAGTCCAAGCGAGCTTTCAGCAAAGATATGGTGATGAATACACCCTCATGCCTGGGCAAATCCCCTTCTATCGCCAGAAATGGACCTCCCTGTCCGAATACGTCAAAGAAATCAAGCAGACCTTCACTCGGGTGTACAACAAAAAGCGGGGCCGCAAAGGGACCTTCTGGGCCGAACGTTTCAAAAGCCTGATCGTGGAAAAGGGCGAGACCCTCATCAACTGCCTGGCCTATATTGATCTCAACCCCATCCGGGCCAATCTGGTAGATAAACCTGAGGACTACCGGTGGTCCTCCCTGGGTTACCGGTTCCGAAGTCATCGAAAGGACACTTTTCTTTCCTGGAATCTGGGCCTGGAAGAATACAACGTGGACAGTTCCAAAGAACGACTGCGCCTGTACCGGGAGTTTGTCTACGCCCGCGGAGGGATAGATACCGGAAAGGGGAAAGTCCTGGAGGGTGTTCCGCTGCCCGAATGCGTGGAGCGATTCATCCAGCGTACCCGCTTTTTCACTGAGGCCGGGATCATCGGCTCCCGCGAGTTCGTCCGCCAGGGTTTCGAGCACTTTCGGGATCTCATCCAGCCCAAACGAGAACGCAGACCGCACAAGATTCAGGGTTTAGAGCAGACGTATTCCCTCAAACGCCTAACCTGAATCCAGGCTTCCCTTCGCCCTATCTTGCTGTCCCCCCCCATTCAAGGCTGGTTTCGGCCCAGTGCGTCTGCCGTCTTTCGTGCCGGGTCTATTCACATAATGTAGCCCGCCGTTAGAACCTGCATGCATACCCAGCCGCCCACACCCACTGACGGATTCAAAAAATCAAGACTGTGATCCTCAAAGGATCGCGAAGCATCACTGCTGTGCATGCCATGATTTGCATATTCCTCCTGTCCCTAATTTTCCGCTCGTTCCCCTGGGGTACCCTGGACTGTCCGGGATGCATGGCTGGGAGCAGCCTGCCTCGGCATCTGGCTTGCTCTGGCCTATGTTGCGGTTACCCTGCTCCATCTGCTGGATGTGGATCTCTCGCCCGGCCTAATGGTCAGCATGCTCGAGCTGGCCCTTCTTGTTCCGGTCTGGTGGTTTACCCGCAAAAAATACAACGCCGGGCGGCATCATTTAGGGCTGACTGGGTTCAAGATGAGATATCTGGGACTGGGCGCAGCCCTCTTGCTGCCGGCCATGTGGATCAACGCCCTGTACGAGACCGTTCTCTCCAGCTACAATCTGGAAGTACAGCCGGAGCTGAAACATATTCTAACCCAAACCCCCTCTCCGGGCGTGTTCGTCTTTGCCGCGGTGACCATCGCCCCTCTGGTGGAGAAGATCTTCTTCCGGGGATTTCTTTTCGCCGGGCTGAAAAAGCGCTTTGCCTGGACCAAGGCCATGCTCATAAGCTCCGGCCTCTTTGCCCTGCTGCATCTGCGTCTTCTGGCCGTGCCGCCGATCTTCATTCTCGGTCTGATCTTTGCCTATTTGTACCAAAAAAGTGGTTCCATCTGGCCGGGAGTGCTTATACACGCCCTGGTCAACGCTTTGGCCGTGATTTGGGTATTTACGTACGCTGCCAGTTAAACCGCACAACCAGCCGTTGATCGAAGGAAGTTGTGATCCGCATTCATCTCAAGACCGCAGGCCTCACACACAAAGAGGCTCTGCGATTTGCGATTGTTCTTTGACACATGATCGCGCCTGGAACACTTCTGAGAGGTATACCAGGCCAGGACTTTTATCAGTGCCCCGCCACGCCAGTTCAGCTTATAGTCGAGCTCGTATAAAACAAGAATCCAGAAGGAATATTCATGCCTCGCTCTGCTCGGCCTTGTGGGCGAAGACAAGCTTCGCCCCTACGAATTCAACCACGACTGGGGTAACAGCCGTTTTTTCGCTACGAGGGTCCCCCCTCGTAACGTCTTTTCTTGGGGCTCCAGCCCCCTTCTACACCATCTCTGTAGAGCCTGAGACCAGAGAAGAAAAAAACAGATGGCCGGAGCCATAAGACAAAGACGTCCCCAGGGAGGACCCTGGGAACGAAGAAAAAAGCCCAAGCGACAAATGCGGGCCTGGTGCTGACCAGCCAGGCTTGCTCGTAAGGCCCCTACCTGAAGGAAGAGGCCTTACGAATAGACAAATAACCTTCAAAGAATAACTAAATTCTGGACATGCTAAGTTAATTCTGTTTATAAGTAATAGTATACTTAAAAGTATCAGGATCAAGCCAGTCCAGCGTCTTGTTGCCAACCTGGGCAAAAGGGTACATCAGGTAATTTATCTTTCCACCCTTCTGTGAAGGATTGAGAATAAGGTCCCGTCCTTGGGCAAGTTTCACCCTATAAGGATCAACACCACCCCAGAAGTAGCTGCGGTATTCATTGGTCTTGGCATCACCAAGTTTCAGATCATGCTTGAGCATCATCTTACGAACGTCTGCTGGGTCCACAGGTACCCAGCCGTATCCAGGCAAAAAGAATTCCGCCCAGCAATGCTGCCAGCCGGTAATATCCACAACCGGTTTCTTACCCAAGCGGATACCGAATACTTCCCTTGCAGGAACACCTGCTGCCCTGGCAAGGGCAACAAAAACAGAAGAGATATCAACACACTTTCCGCCCGGATCTTTAAGCAATTCGCACACATTGCCTGAGCCGCAACCGCGTGTTTTTGGATCTCTGTAAGTGTTTTCACAAGTCCAGTCATAAATAGCCTTTGCTTTGGCAAGGACTGATTTTTTGCCATTTGTTATTTTTTCGGCCAGCTTTTTAACATCGCCCTTACAATGTCCCCAAGTGCTAGGTGCCAGATATTTAGAATGATCAGCCACTGAACAGGCTGCCTCATTGTTGGGGAAATTATTTTTAATTACTTCCTTCCGGGACACATGAAAACTGAAATGGAGGATTCTGGAGGAAGCACCTTTCTCCCATTTAGCAAACAGCATAGGGGTCTGAAATTTGTTATCCGTATACACTGCAGACGTTTTGTAGTTACCGCTCACCTGCACTTTCGTAATAGTCTGACTCTCATTGGAGATTGGATAGGGTATCCATAATTTTACCACTTCATTTGTGCAATGACCTGACAGGTCAAAATCCATTGAGATGGTTCCTTGCGCTGATTTTGCCCATGAATAGCTGCCCATGATGCATATTACTGCTATCATAGTGATAATAAAAATTGTTTTTTTCATTTGTACCTCCCTTGTTTAGAATTAATATATTTTCAAAAAGCGTGCTTAAATTTAAAAACTTTATATTCATCACGGATTATGCCTTTTTAACTGCTGCTGTCATTCCTTTGAATGCGACTTGCCCTGAAACAGGGCACCGGGCTTGAGCACTAGTGAGAAAATTGACAGATTGCCAGGCGTGATAGGGGCTGTATCTCCCAAAAGAGTAAGGGATAAAAATGGTGTCTTCACGGATATAAGAGGTTACCATGGCTTTTGCCCGGATTTCACCAAAAACGGATCGAACATTGAGCATATCCTTATCTTTTATGCCAAGTTTTTTTGCAGAGTCTGTGTGAATGGCACAGAATTGATCCGGGCATTCCTTGTCAAGCGTTTTGATCCAGTGGGATGTGTGTCCCATGATGGCGCTTGAAGGCCTGCCGGTGATCAGGTAGAAAGAATACTGGTCCTTTGATCTATCCTTTTTGATCAGTTCAACCCTGTTTGTATAGGTTTTGTTTTTTTGGAATGCCGAAGGAATAAGCTTGGCAGTATCATATTTGATTGTGGGCTCACCGGGTCGGGCAATATCAGGATCAGTATAATACCTGGGAACAGCGCTAAGGCCGTATGAGGAGAGCTTATCTTCAAGTTCCTGTGTCCACAATTCAATTTTTTTGCTATTGGTTGCAAACCTTTTGTCAAGAAAGAGCGTATCTCTTTCTTTTACCGTTTTGTTGACAATTTTTATAGGTGCCCGTAAGGAATTATCCTTTTTGGCAGTGAAATGCTCCACGGTATAACCTTTTGCACCTCCAGCGAGGTTCTGTAATTCTACAGGATCTTTTAATGTATCCGTAAAAATGTCTCCCCAGCCCATGCGTTTGGCCAGTTCAACCCACCACCATCTGTCCGGTTTTGCCATTCCTGGTGCTTCAATAAGTTTCGGTACCCATACAAAACGGCTGTCATCTGAAACCGGGGCGAGACCTCCGGCTTCTATCCAGGTAGCTGCAGGAAGAATGTAATCAAAATAATGTGCATTAATATTTCGGGTCAGGCCGTTGTATACGCTCAGTTTCAGTTTTGGCATCAGCCTGCGAAGTTTTGCCTGGTCCGGCCATTGTGTCAGCGGACTGCCGGTGGAAATCAGTGCCTGCAACCTGTATGGATAATTTGGGTTTTCAATGGAATCAAGCCACCCGACAGGATTTTTACACAACTCCATTTTTTGTTCAGGTATTTTTTCCTTAGGTAAAGCAAGGCTACCGGTGGAGATGCCACCATTGTTCAGACAGGCATAGCCCATTGATTTTTCACCGTAGTGCCCGGTGATAGCGGCAAGATGATAGAATGCTCGATGGGTTTGAACAGCATTTGTATGATGGCTCAGCCCTGCATTTCCTATAATGATGGCTTTTCGGGTTTTCGCATAGGTGGACGCTAGCTTTCTTATGCTCTCTTTTTCAAGCCCGGTCACCTTTGCTCCCCAGGCAAGGGTATATTCGCCCTCCATGATCTCAGTCTTTAGAGTCTCAAACCCAATAGTGTGGGCATTAATAAATTCGTAATCAACAAGATCCTCTGAAATGATAGTATGGATCATGCACAGTGCCAGGGCCAAGTCCGAACCGGGCTTGATGGGTAACCAAAGATCCGCCTCTTCCGCAGTCTTGGATTTTCTGGGGTCAATGACACAAATGGTGCATTTCCTCAAGTCTTTTCTTTGTTTCAAATGGGAATATGCAACCGGACGTGTTGCAGCAAAATTACTCCCGACAAAAATATAGAGATCGGCATTAAAAAAATCGTCATCACTATATGTCCATGCTGTATTCCTTGTTCCGACCACTGATATTCCTGCTGGTTTGCCTGAATAGTTGCAAAATGGACCCGTCTTTTCATAATTAGGAGTACCATACAGTTTTGCAAATGCACTATTCAGCTTTCGACCGTCGGATGCACTACGGCCAGACGCCCAAATCCCCAATGATTCACCACCGAATTCTTTTCGAATGCTGATCAGTTTCTCTGCTATTTCGTCCAACGCCTGTTCCCAGCTGATTTTTGAAAATTGCGCTGAAGGACCATATCCACTGGTTCGTTTTAAGGGCTGAAGCATACGATTCGGGCTATTTAAAAGTTCCATACTGCCAAAAGGCTTGATGCAGATTTTTCCTTTTGTCACAGGATCTTCCGGGTTGCCGGTCAGGTGGACTAGTCTGCCGTTTTTGATGTGAGCGATCATGCTACACCCGTTCTGGCACCACATACACCCTGTCACATATTTTTTTGTTTGCTTTTCATTTGGTGCAAGTCGCCATGATTCTGCATAGGATAGAACTGGAAATATTCCGGTAGCGGCAGCCATTTGTAAGCTTGCCTTAATGAATTTTCTTCTGTCCATTATAGAGATACCTCCTTTGCATATTAATTTCCATGCGCTAGCGAGCACTTTACCTGTAAATAGATATTTGGACAGCAGTGACAGAAATCATTACATATCCCGCCTGGTAGACAAGAAATTATTTATAACCATTTACCTTTTCTTCTTTTGCGGTTTCAGGTTATTTATCTTTTCGCATTCTGCGATCTGCATCCGTTCAAGCTGGGCATTAGCACAGGAAAAAACAAACAGTCCAATAGTTTTATTAAATACAAAACGATATTATATATCACAAAACATAATACTCTGGTAGCCTGTCCTGAATTTCTCATTCAGATGTCTTTGGGCCTATATCTTCGAGTTATGCAGGTGATTCGCCCAGGACCTGAGCTGGCGGGAGCGGCTCTCGGCAATCGTTTTCAAACTTGAGGCGGATCATCCCCGCGTAACCATTCAGGGAGTAGGAATGGTGCACCGCGGAGACGCTGAGAACGCTGAGTTGAGTTTTATTTTTATCTTTGCCGCTGAGATAGACGGCAAAGATAAAACTGCTCACTGCTTTGCAAGCAGAAAGATAGCATTATTAACATCCTGACCTTACGGAAAATTTGCCCACAGGGCAGAGCCCATTTATTTTTCGCCCTCTCAGCGAAAAATAAAAAATCCCTCTCTTCTCTGCGTCCTCAGCGTCTCTGCGGTGGGCTACTCTTCTCTCCGTAGAGGACGCAGAGGAGGCACAAGAAAAAACCCAGTGAACGCTTACTTGTAAAGAGATCGAATCCTTAATGTCGAGGAGCCTTCCCCCGGACCATTTTTACGGCTCTTCGACGCTGACTGTGGAATTTGGGGTTTGCCGGTACATACTCGATCAGGGGGTGATGACAGCGTTGGTATCACCCGTCATTGCGAGGCGGCTTCGCCGAAGCAATCTCCAGCGCATCACCGTCCCGGACAAAACCAGGAGATTGCTTCGCTGTGCTCGCAATGACGGTCTATTCTTAGGTTTTCCAAATCCCCTGAATGGTTACATCCCCGTGGGTGCGGGGAACAACACAGAACCGCCTCATGATCACGCTGATAGGGCCAGTCT